>CAJODX010000105.1 GCA_905233295.1 uncultured Synergistales bacterium
GCTCAACAGTATTTTTGAAAGCTCTATGAGAAATAGAAATTTTTACTTTATATGTTGACAAAATTTTCATATTTATAATTTTAACATAAGACCGACTAAATCATGACTAAAGTCACGAGTGTGCGTCGGTCATTTAATCAATAAAAAATCAGGAGTGAAAATTTTTTCAAATCTCTCACCCCTGATTTCTTTCACGCTAAAAAATCTCTGCTTGTGTTTGGAATATTATCTATCCGAAGTTCGGGAAGTTCAGAATTTTTTGCTTCGTCGTTCATCAGCCTGTCAAATTCTTCAGCATCAAGAACCTCGCGCTCAAGCAGAACATTCGCGATTTTATCCAGCAGTGCGCGGTGTTCCGTCAAAATTTCTTTTGCGCATTCGTAACATTTATCAATGATTGCCTTGACTTCTTTATCAATTAAAAATGCAATCTCTTCGCTGTAATTTCTATCCTCCGAAATGTCCCGCCCTAAGAAAATTTCTTCGCGTTTGTTTCCGAGTTTCACAAGCCCGAGAGTTTCGCTCATTCCAAGTTGCGTAACCATCTGACGGGCTGTTTCCGTTGCACGTTCAAGATCGTTTGCCGCGCCGCTCGTAACATCATTGAAAACAATTTCTTCGCTTACTCTTCCGCTCAATAAAATTGCGATTCTGTTCATTAGTTCAGACTTCGACATCAGGAATCTGTCTTTTTCGGGAAGCTGAAGAGTGTAACCGAGAGCCGCGTGTCCTCTCGGAATGATTGAAATTTTATGAACAGGGTCAGCACCCGGCAAAATTTTTGCAACGATAGCATGTCCTGTTTCGTGATAGGCGATGATTTTTTTCTCGTGTTCGCTTATCAATCTGCTTTTGCGTTCAGGTCCTGCCATTACGCGCTCAATGCCTTCCTCTAAATCTTCCATAGTGATTTTTTCGTGATCTCTGCGTGCAGCGAGCAATGCGCCTTCGTTGATTAAATTCGCGAGATCCGCCCCGACAAGTCCCGGAGTTCTGCGTGCAAGGACACTGACTTCAACATCATCGGCAAACTGTTTGTCTTTCATGTGAACTTTCAAAACTTCTTCGCGACCTTTTACATCGGGTTTATCGACAACGATATGACGATCGAATCTTCCGGGTCTTAACAGTGCCGGATCAAGAATGTCGGGTCTGTTCGTTGCCGCGATTAAAATCGTGCTGTTGTTTTCATTGTCAAAACCGTCAAGCTCAACTAAAATCTGATTCAGTGTCTGTTCGCGTTCGTCATGTCCTCCGCCGAGCCCTGCTCCTCTGTGGCGTCCTACCGCGTCAAGTTCATCAATGAAAATTAAACATGGCTGAAATTTTTTCGCCTGTGCAAATAAATCTCTGACTCTCGCCGCACCTACTCCGACTAACATTTCGACAAACTCAGAGCCGCTGGTGCTGAAAAAAGGAACGTCAGCTTCACCTGCCGCCGCGCGTGCAAGAAGAGTTTTTCCTGTGCCCGGAGGTCCAACGAGCAAAACGCCCTTGGGAACTTTCGCGCCGAGTTTTTTGAATTTTTCGGGATCTTTCAAAAATTGAATGACTTCCTGAAGTTCTTCTTTTGCTTCATCACAGCCTGCAACGGAATCAAATTTTATTTTAGGTTTGTTGTCCAAAAATAACTTTGCCTTGCTGCGTGTAAACGACATCATTCTGTTTGAGCCGCCGGGCTGAGCGTTGTTCATAAAATAGACCCACACGCCGATTAAAAGCAATGTCGGGAACAGCGAGGTCAGCAAACTCATCCACCAGACAGTGCGCTGAGGAGCTTCGATTGTTACCGTGATGCCTTTTGCTGTCGGCAATTCCCGAAACATCGAGACCGTATGTTAAAAATCTCTGTTCGTTCGCGAGTTCGCCTTGAATTACAGCCGATGTTGACTCACCCGGAGTTGTGTTGTTTCTTATCTGTAAAATTCTGATTGTGCCGGCGTCAAGTTCTTTGAGAAATTGACTGTAGCTTATCTCGTCATATTGCTTTTGAACTTCTTCGGGAGTCAGATACGTATTCACCATCGAAACGACAGCGAGTACAAGAACAAGATAAAGTCCTAGATTTTTTACAACTTTTCCCAAAATTCAAAATTCCTCCGTTAAAAATTAAAAATTTTTTCACTCAAGATTCGCTTCTTCGGTCTTGATTTCCCAATGTATCAGGAATGTCAAAGCTCCGCGAAGCAAAATAATCGCGCCTAAAATCGCAAGTTCGCTCCATTCACGAACGATAACCGTACGCAAGACCTCGCCGCCCAGCTTAAATTCAAGTGCAAGAGCAATACCCTTCGCGAGAGTCAGCCTGACTTTCGGATCACGGCAGATACAGCCCCATATCGTCTTTACGGTCGTGAAAAGCAGCGTTATAACTCCCGTACATTCAAGGAGCAAAACGCCGCACTGCACAATAATCTGAAAGAGTTCCTCAATATGATGCAAAAGTTCCATTTTATTTTCCGCTCACAGCTTTTGCCTTGTCCATTAGATGTTTAAGTCTTCTGGCAGTAGGCGGGTGTGAATTAAATCCGTTCGGCTGTGTTACATATTTATTGTCAGCGAATGCCTTCATTGCGCGGTAAAGTCCATAGGGGTCATAGCCTGCCTTTTTTAATAATTCCGTGCCGTAATCATCGGCTTCAACTTCCTGACCGCGGCTGAATCCGCTCTCAGCTAAATTCATTCCGACACTGCCTGCAGCCTGCGCGACTTTTCCGGCGGTTCCACCGACTTTACCGAGGGCAGCGCCTAAGACAGCCCACCCTATGTTGCGCCCGACACCTTTGTTGTAATGTCCAAGCCTCACGTGTCCTATCTCGTGTCCTAAAACTCCGGCGATCTGTTCTTCAGAGTTTAAAATTTTCATAAGACCCTGAGTTACATGAACGCTGAAATCGTTTTGAGATTTAAATTTCACCCATGCGTTAGGCGAGTCATCTTTTTCGTAATTTATTTTCACGACTTTGAAACCGTCCGCTTCGGCGATTCTTTTCCATGCGGCTTCAACCGTGGCGGAGTTAATTTCTGCACAAGCCGATGCACATAATGCCAACGAAAAAATCAGACTCAAAAAAATTTTTTTCTTCACCATGAAAATTTTTCCTCCTCTGCGTTCAGATTTTAAAAATTGTCCCACTCTCTTGCGATTGAACGATCCATAATGCGCTGGCGGTCATGTTTTGAAATATCGCGCAAAGCCCTGTTGATGCTGTTCAGCAAATGCGCGTTATCCTTGCGGACACCTGCACAGACACCTGTATAGTCGAAAGAAAAACCTTCGCCCTGTGAAAATCTTACGACTTTAGCTTTAGGATATGTCTGTCTATACATGTTAAAAGATTCCATGCTGAGAATGATGCAATCTGCTTCACGTTTCCTGAATTTCGTCAGCATTTCGTTCATGCTGTCAACACCAGCAAGATGAACGGCGTTAGGAATCTGAGCGATGAGTCTATCAGACAGAGTTCCGTTCTGCCCGATAAACTTTGCGCCCGCGAAATCCGTAATCTTTTGAGCTTCAGAATATTTTTCGTCCCTGTGAACGACAACAACGTATTCTGTAATGCGGTCTTCGTAAGCGTCAGAGAACGCGATTATTTTTTTCCGTTCTTCAGTGTCGAGCATACTTGAAAAAATAGCGTCAATTTCGTGTCTTTCCAGAGCCGGAATGAGTTCGTTCCAATCAATTTTATGGACTTCGAGTTTTGCTCTCATTGAATCGGCAACGATTTTCGCGATCTGAATGTCATAGCCCTCGGCATAACGATCTTCCAGGTTAGCGACAGGAACATTTGAGTCTGTTTCCCTGTCTTCGAGCCAGTTGTTTGGAGGATTGTCGCATTCAATGCCGACACGAAGGACACTTGAACGCTCGAAACTAAAATGAATCCCGATGTAAACCGCCGCTGCCAGCACTAAAAAAGCAATAAATCCTAAATTTTTCACGTTTATGCCTCCTGCAATAAAAAATTTTTTTTGAGTTAAATTGATGTTGGTTTAAATATTATCCCACTCTTTGGTGATCATTTGATCCATAATTCTCTGACGTTCACGTTTTGAAATTTTTGCCAGCGCACCGTTTATTTCGTCTGCAAGCTTTTTATCCTCTTGGCGAACACCCGCGCACACGCCGGAGTAATCAAAAACGAAAGCGTCTCCATTAAGTTTTATCGGCTTAAGATTGGGATATGTCTTATTGTACATGCTGATAATTTCAATGTCCGTGATGATAGCGTCGGCTTCATTTTTGCTGAGTTTTTCAAGCATTTTGCTCGCCGTATCAACAGGCGGAAGATGAATAGCACCCGGCACCTGATCTATCGCGGTGTCAAGATTCGTATCGGCTTGACCGACAAACCTTGCGCCTTTAAAGTCCGTCAGTTTTTTTGCGTCTGCAAATTTTCCGTCTTTTTGAACCAAAATTCCGTATTCAGTGGTGCGGTCTTCGTAAGTTTCAGTGAATGCGATAAACTTTTTCCGTTCGCTTGTGTCGAGCATTCCCGAAAATATTACGTCGATTTCGTGTCGTTTGAGTGCCGGAATGAGATTTTCCCATTCGATTTTTATGACTTTCAGCTCTGCACCGATTGAATCCGCAACGCGTTTAGCTATCTGAATATCATAGCCCTCAGCGTAACGTCCCTGTGCATTTTCCAAAGGCACATTAGAGTTCGTTGCCACGTTTTCCTCCCAGTTGTTGGGAGCATAATCACACTCTGTTCCGACACGCAGAACGCGGTCGTTTTTCGCAAATTTAACACCTGCATACGAAGATATTCCAATAATCAAGCACATAAAAAGAAGGAAATTTTTCATTTTTAAGTAAAAGCCTCGTTTGTTTTCAGAAAAATTTTTGTTTGTTTTTGTTTAATTTAAATTCTCTCTGCAAAAGTTTGACGTCCTGCAAATAAAATTATTTTTGTGTAATCGTCAACAATAAAATATTCAAAAGGTCTGTCCGCATGAAATTCAGCAAATGGCTTGTCAATCATCGGCATAGCAGTTGCCTTCACCATCATAACGGCTGTAGCTGCGGCGGCTTCGGTTTTTTCTTCATCAACGTCAATGAAAGTCTGATGAATTATTTTATCAATTTTCAGTTTTTCATCGTCAGTGATGCCGGAAAAATCCGCTGAATTTGAAAACGCAAGTTTTATTCCGAGCGATTCAAAAAGATCTTTGATTTCGTAACGTTTTTCCGTTTTAAATTTCGGCAGCCATAAATCGACTTCATATTCTTCAAGTGAACGAAGCCAGCCGCTGAAAATATCCGCGTCAATTTTTAAATCTTCATCCTTCGGCGGCAGAACAGCAATCATCGAAAATCTTCCGCCGGAATACGGAAGCCTGATGATTTTGTTTCCGTCTTTTTCAGCGAAAAGAAAATCGCCGCGTTTTTTCATCATATCGACATCAAAAGTTTTTTCCCCGCAGCAATTCTTATATGTGAATTTTTCTTTTGAGGTCAATTTCTTGCTGAATTTTGAAGCCCATTCTGCATTAAAATAAACCGCGTTCGTCAAGACCATTTGAGTTGCGGCTTCAAGCTGACCGATAAGTTCGGGAATTTTTTCGTGAGTTTTTTCGCTTACCCATTTGTTGATGATTTTTCGCGAATTTTCCGTGTCATTTTTGAAGTCGAGTTCCTGAGCAGTGCTGTTGTAATTCATCAATAAAATTTCTTTGTAGGCATCTTTAAGAGCAAGACCGTTGCGAAGCCACACGCGGTTGGCTGAT
>CAJODX010000106.1:0-2206 GCA_905233295.1 uncultured Synergistales bacterium
TCAAGAATAGCTTTGCGAAGTCTGATTGACTGCGGAGTTACCTCAACGAGTTCATCGGCTTCAATCCATTCCATAGCCTTTTCCAATGACATTCTGCGCGGAACATCAAGCTTTGTCGTTAATTCTTTTGTTGCGCTTCGATGGTTAGTCTGCTGTTTTTTCTTTGTAGGGTTGCATGGAATATCGCCCGGACGCGAGTTTTCACCGACGATCATTCCGCTGTAAACCTGTTCGAGCGGTGATATGAACAAAACTCCGCGATCCTGTAAATTTTCAAGCTGATATGCTGTTGCTTCGCCTGTGTCAACACTGACAAGAGAACCTCTGTTGCGTGTTATGAGATCGCCTGCCCATTCTTTGTAACCGCTGAAACAGTTTGACATTATGCCAAGTCCACGCGTATCTGTTAAAAATTCACCGCGATAGCCGATAAGACCGCGTGTCGGGATTTCAATTTCGATTCTCAACAGACCTCTGTCGGGATTGTCAATGTTGATGACTTTTCCTTTCCGGCGCGACATTTTTTCAAATACAATTCCCTGATATTCTTCAGGAACGTCTATTGTAACGAGTTCATAAGGCTCGCATTTAACACCGTCTTTGTATTCAATGATGACTTCCGGCTTTGAAACGCAAAATTCCATACCTTCACGGCGCATTTCCTCGATTAAAATTCCAAGCTGCAATTCACCGCGCCCCGAAATTTTTACACCGTCAGGGCGACCGAGATCTTCCATGCGGAGAGAGACATTGACATGCATTTCACGCTGCAAACGTGCCTTTAACTGCCGTAATGTTACAGCCTGTCCCTCACGTCCTGCGAAAGGTCCTGAATTTACAAGAAAGAACATTGAAACCGTCGGCTCTTCGATTGAGAGAGGCTGCAGAGGCTTATCGGAAATTTCTTCTGCGCAGAATGTATCGCCTATATCAATTTCGTTCGGTCCTGTCAGCCACACAATATCGCCGGCACTGACTTCTTCAACTTCAACGCGCTCAAGTCCGCGTGTTACCCACAACTGAGCGACTTTTGCATTCTCTTTGCCTGTTATTTCCCAATCATCGCCGGTGTGATCCTGAGAGTTCCATTTTGTTGAAACGCGCACGAAAGGTTCGGACTTTTTGATATGTCCCTGCAAAATTTTTCCGCAGCCTATTCTGCCGACATATTCGTTCCATGCGAGCGTGCTGACCTGCATTAAAAAAGGTTTATCCGGGTCAACGTCAGGTGCCGGAACGTAATCTATTATTGCCTGAAATAAATCGTCCATATTATCGCGGCGCGGGTCTTTAAGATCTTTGACTGCCCAGCCGTTGAGTCCTGAGCCGTACAGGACAGGAAAATCCGCCTGTTCATCGCTCGCACCAAGCTCGAAAAATAAATCGAACGTCTGATTTAATGCTCTGTCAGGGTCTGCGCCTTCACGGTCAACTTTATTAATGAAGACTAAAGGTTTCATTCCGATTGAAAGAGCGTGTTGCAAAACATAACGGGTCTGCGGCATAGGACCTTCGTTAGCGTCAACGATCAAGATAACGCTGTCAACGGTTGATAAAATTCTTTCGACTTCGCCGGAAAAATCTGCGTGTCCGGGCGTGTCAATAATATTTATTAAATATCCTTTCCATTCGACTGTGCAGGGTTTTGAACGAATGCGTTCACGTTCAAGAGGGTTATTATCCATAACGCGTTCGGCAACCTGAGTATGAGCTGCGAAGGTTTGTGCGGCGCGGAAGATTGAATCTATTAATGTAGTTTTGCCGTGGTCTATATGCGCAACGATTGCGAGGTTGCGAATATTTTTTGCGTTTTGTGATTGCATAAAAATCTCAGTCCTAAAATAAAAAATTTTCGTAAAACCTCAAAATTCTATCATATTAAATGAAAAATTTTTTTTGTTAAAATATTTTTATCACAAACAAAAAAATTTTTCGGGAGGATTTTTTGCGTGGCTAAAAAAATTTTTCTTTTGAGTCTTTTCATTTTCATTTTTTCTTCAGCAGCGTTCGGCGCGGAAACTCAGGAGCTTGCAACGGATTATATTACCCGTATCCAAAACGAAATCAGCGCGGACATTTCAAAATTAAAAATTTCAATAGAAACTGAACTCGCTGAAATAAAACTTTCAAGCTCTGATATAAAAAACCGACTTGCTGAACTTACAGTCTTAATCGAAAAATCTTCGGACGATACAGCGGCTTGGGG
>CAJODX010000106.1:2230-5539 GCA_905233295.1 uncultured Synergistales bacterium
CTGTCGCAGCTGGGTGTTGCTTACACAGCATACGAAGCTTTCATTCAGAATCTTCAAAATGCAAAAACTGCGGAAGAACTCGACACCGCATCACTCGAAAATACGGCTTCGCCGGACATCAACGACAGCGATGAATTAAGACAGGAAATCACAAAAATCTCGCGCGGCATTGACGTTCAGGTATTTTATCTTCAGTCAAGGCTCAGCAAATTAAAAACAGATTTATCTGATGCGTCCGAACTTCAGAAAAAATTGAAAAACGCTCAGGAAGGCGGCGAAGCTCTTGAACTCCCGCGCACTCACGTTTTAAGACTTGAACTCGCAAGATTGAACATAGCGCTTTCGGATTTGCAGGTACGGGCGCAGAGAAAAACATTTGAGCAGAACGTTCTGAAAATCCAACGATTACGGCAAAGAGTTGAAGACATGAAGGGAAAATTAATTTTTCCTCAGGAAGTCCTCGATGAAAATCTCGAAAAGATTCAAACGCGTCTCAACGAACTCACGGATGAACTCACAAACGCAAGGAAGGCTCTTGATTCTGCAAACGCTTCACTCGTTCGGGCACGCGCGATTTTAGGCTCGGCTGATTTAAATATCTTAACAAACGCTTCAACGACATACACGGCTCGCAGTGCAAGAGTGAATTATTGGGAATACATGATCGCTCTGCTTGATGACGAGATAGCCTTCAACCGTGAATTTCAGCAGCTGTGGCGAGACAGATATAAACTTTTCAATGACAAAGCTTCCGGCGATGAAATATGGAAACTACGCGAACACGCTCAAACGAGAATAAATGAACTTCAAACACAGCTTGAGAGCATAAGAACTCTTGAGAGTGCCGTTCTGCGACAGATAGATGCTACCCAGGCTCAGTCAAACGCTGAAGGAGTTTCCGGGACAACTCAGCAGAATATTTTACAGACGGGCGAAAATTACAGGAAAATAATTTCCGATGTCTTCAACAGATATGAATCTTTGATACCGAACGCCATATTTTTGCAAAGAAGACTTTACAACGAGGCAAATGAAAATCTGAGTGCTTTGCGTCTTGCTGAAAAAGTCAGCTCTTTCAGCAAAGATACTGTGATGGGATTCTTTAACACTGAATTATGGCAGGGTGAAGGATATTCCGTTACCGTCAGCAAATTGATAACAGCTCTTGCCGTATTTTTGTCGAGTTTCTTTTTAAGCTCGTGGGGCAGCCACCTCATCAAACGCAAGATGATTCAACGTTTCAAAGCCAGCTTGACCGCAGCGAACGGAGTTCAAAGAATAGTCTTTTATATCTTGTGGGTGGCATTCGCGCTGATAGCGTTGAACATCGTGAAAATTCCTTTGACTGCATTTGCGTTCATGGGCGGTGCGTTTGCGGTCGGCATAGGTTTTGGAATGCAGAATATTTTCAACAACCTTATCAGCGGTTTCATCGTGATTTTTTCGCGTCCGTTCAAAGTCAATGACATTGTTGACGTTATGGGAACGCAGGGAACGGTTGAGGACATCGGCTCGCGTTCAACGACGATAAAGACGTGGGACGGCTTTGACGTTATTCTGCCGAACAGATATTTTCTTGAAAACAGCGTAACAAACTGGACAAAATCGGATTTGAAAAAACGCGAGATTTTAAAAGTCAGCGTATCTTACGATGCCGATACGCGTGAAGTTGAAAAAATTCTGCTTGATGTTGCGAAGGGTCATTCGCAGGTCTTGAAAAATCCTGCGCCGTTCGTAATATTCCGGAATTTTGGAGACAGTGCGCTTGAATTTGAAATTTATTACTGGATTGAACTCATAACTTCATCAGGGATAAAAGTTTCCAGCGATATGCGTCATCATATTATGGCTGTGTTTGCCCGCGAAGGAATTTCGATTCCGTACCCACAGAGAGACATTCACATTGTGAATCAGTCTGAACAGAAAAATTCCGATGCTTGACATTGACGAAACTTAACTGTAAAATTTTTTGTGTTGTAAATATTTTTTTTACAGAGGGGAAATTAAGAAAATGAAAATCGCTGTAATTTGCGCGAACGGAAAAGCAGGAAAATTAATCACAGAAGAAGCCGTAAATCGCGGGCTTGATGTTACTGCGGTCGTAAGAGGCGAAAACAAAACAAAAGCACCTCACACGCTTCAAAAAGATATTCTCGAAATAAAAGCCGAGGATTTGAAGAGCTTTGATGTTGTCATTGATGCGTTTGGAACATGGCTTCCCGAAACTCTTCCTATGCACAGTACTTCATTAAAAGTTTTATGCGATGCTCTTGCAGGAACTCAGACAAGACTTTTGGTCGTAGGAGGAGCAGGAAGTCTTTATGTTAATCCTGAACACACGCTTCAGCTTTATCAGACTCCCGATTTTCCGAAAGAATATATGCCTACTGCAACAGCTCAGGCAAAGGAACTCGATGAACTCCGTAAACGAAATGATGTGAAATGGACTTTTGTAAGCCCTGCAGGAGATTTTCAGCCTGATGGTGAAAGAACAGGAAAATACATTCTTGCCGGTGAAGAACTGAAATTAAATTCAAAGGGCGAGAGTGTCATCAGCTATGCGGACTATGCCATCGCCATGATTGACGAAGCAGTTAAAGGCAATAACATTCAAAAAAGAATCAGTGTTGTAAAGGAGTAAAACACAATGAAAAAAATTTTTCTTGCGTTATCATTCGCGGCTTTGTTGGCTTCAACAGCATTTGCAAATCCGATAAGCGTCGGAAACATGAATGTCTATAATTTCGGTGATATTAAGCTTCACGCGTACTCAACAGGCGATAACATGAACGATCATTGCTATGTCGTTGAAACTCCTGAAGGTCTTGTTTTAATCGAAAGCACGGCATATAAAGAAAATGTTCAGGCTCTTAGCGATTATATTAAATCACTTGAGAAGCCTTTAGCCGCGGCTCTGCTCTCGTATCATCCGAACGGATACAAATCTTACGGCGACGTTAAAATTTATGCTACCGAGAACGCGTTGAAAAGCTGGCAGGAAAACGGAGGCGTATGGAATTTAACGCAGAGTTTCATTCAGGCACTCGGAGATAAAGTCGCTGAAGATCTTCCTGAGACAGCAGAAATCGTTGAAGAAGGTCAAACGCTCAAGCTTGCCGGAGTTGAATTTAAGATTATTCATTCATCGGACGGTGAAGATTATGACATTGAAATCCCTGCGATTAACGCGATTTATCGTCATATGATGGGCGCGAAAACACATAACATTCTGCCTGCTGTGCCGTACATTGAAGCCGAAATCGCTGATCTCAAAAATTATCAGGAAAAAGGCTACACGATGATTCTTAC
>CAJODX010000106.1:5552-7515 GCA_905233295.1 uncultured Synergistales bacterium
AAAAGTTCTTGAGCTTGCAAAAACTTCAAAAACCAAAGATGAATTTATCAGTGCCGTAAAAGCCGCGTTCCCTGATTACGCCGTTGATGCGTATCTTGAAATGAGTGCGAACGCATTATTTTAGAAAATACGCGCTGTCTTAAAAAAGAATAAGAATCTCTGAAAATTTCACAGGGATTCTTTTTTTTGCTCAATTTGACTTTAAGTGAACTTGAATGTTTAAGATAAAAAAAATTTTGTGAAAGGAGAATTTATTTTAATGTTAGGGAATTTCACGTATTCAAACCCGACAAAACTTTATTTCGGCGAAGACGCTCTGAACGGACTCAACAACGAACTTCAGAATTACGGCAAAAATATTTTGCTCACATATGGTGGCGGCAGTATCAAAAAGAGCGGGCTATATGACGAAATCATAAAAATTTTGAAAAACAACGGAAAAAACATCATTGAACTTCCGGGCGTAATGTCAAATCCCACTGTTGAAAAACTTTATGAAGGCTGCAAAATCGCAAAGGAAAACAACATTGATTTAATTCTCGCGGTCGGCGGCGGCTCAGTCTGCGATTACTCAAAGGCTGTTTCCGTTTCAACATATTGCAGGACTGACCCGTGGGAAAAATATTTTCTCAAAATGGAAGACGTTGACAACGAAATTATTCCTGTCGGCTGCGTTCTGACAATGGTCGGCACTGGCAGCGAAATGAACGGCGGCAGCGTCATCACGAACCACGCTCAGAAATTAAAAATCGGGCATGTCTTCGGCGATAATGTTTTTCCGAAATTTTCGATTTTGAATCCTGTTTACACGTTCAGCGTTCCTCAATATCAAATGGTCGCAGGATTCTTTGACATAATGTCGCACATCATGGAACAATATTTTTCAAATGAAGATGACAACACAAGCGACTATCTTGCCGAAGGTCTGATGAAATCTTTGATAGCAAGTTCAAAAATTGCCGTGAAAAATCCCAAAGACTATGAAGCGCGCAGCAACATCATGTGGACTGCAACATGGGCACTGAATACTTTAATCGCAAAAGGCAAAAGCACGGACTGGGAAGTTCACATGATAGGACAGTCGGTCGGAGCTTATACGAACGCAACGCACGGAATGACTCTTTCGGCTGTGTCTCTTGCGTATTACAGAACGATAATGAACGCCGGGCTGAAAAAATTCGCACGTTTTGCCGTAAACGTCTGGGGAGTGAATCCGGAAGGAAAATCAGATTCGCAGCTTGCCGATGAAGGACTTAAAGCTCTCGAAGCATGGATGAAAGAAATCGGCGTTGTCTTAAGTCTCAAAGAACTCGGCGTTACTCCGGATATGTACGAAGGCATCGCGGACGGAACATTTTTGCTTGAAGGCGGCTATAAAAAACTCACACGTGAAGATGTAATAAAAATTCTGCAGGAGAGCATGTAGAACATGAGCAATAAACTTGTAGCATATTTTTCTGCGAGCGGAGTTACTGCTGAAGTTGCAAAAAAATTAGCTGAGGCAGCAGGCGCGGATCTTTATGAAATCAAACCTGCCGTGCCTTACACCAGCGCGGACTTGAACTGGCAAAATTCAAACTCTCGCAGCAGCATCGAAATGAAAGACAAAACTTCACGTCCCGAACTCGCGGACAAAAACGCAAAAATCAACGGACACGACGTGATTTTTCTTGGCTTCCCTATTTGGTGGTACGTTGCTCCGACTATCATTAACACGTTCCTTGAAAGCTATGATTTTTCCGGCACAAAAATAATTTTGTTCGCAACATCAGGCGGAAGCGGATTCGGAAATACCGTTGCCGGTCTTAAAAACAGTGCGCCGGGAGCGGAAATTCTCGAAGGGAAACTGTTCAAACGCAGCGTGAATGCCGAAGAATTAAAGAAATTCGCGGAAAAATATTAAAAACACAGAATACTACACGGGAAGCCGGAGAAAAATTTTTCGGTTTCCCTTTATTTTTTT
>CAJODX010000106.1:7564-11453 GCA_905233295.1 uncultured Synergistales bacterium
GCGGTAAACGTTTTTTCACTTCTGCGACAAACTCCAGTGATATAAACCACTAAGAGAAATAAAATTATCGAAAAAATATTTATCGTTCGGTAGTTTTATCTTTAGATATATTTTATTATGTCGCAGCTTTATATGTCAACGCTTGAGAGATATAATATTAATCTAAAAATTACCGTTTTATTAGAAATTTTTTTTTAATAAAAAAATTTTTCCTGCCTTCTATAATGTAAAATTCAAAAGTTTAAGTTAAAATTAAAACAAAAAAACGTAAAGGAGCTGTTTTGATTTTATGCTGGCTGTTTCTTTATTGAGAATCTGGAACGAAGCCACCACAGCTTTGGTAACAACAGGTTACAGTCTGTTTCACATAGAAGCTCAGATAGTCTGCGCTATCGTTCTGGCGGTAATTTTCACTCATCAGCTGAATAATTCCGTTCAGGACGAAGCTCGTATCTATTGGCTGCGGTTGCTGTTTGCTCAGTTTCTCTACTGTCTCTCAGGCGTATTCAGAGTTCTTGTCAACATCGGAATAATCTCAACATCGCAGATTTTTGCGTATATTATTCTGGCACTGAATTTTGCTTCAATGCACATCAGCGCGTGGCTCGTCTTTGTTTACTCTGAACTCTGTCAGGATTCCCGGCTTGTTGATTCGCTAAAAAATAAAATTCTGTCCGCAATCCCTTTGATTATTAACCTTGCCATACTTATCGTTACGCCAGCCACAGATGCAGCTTTTCAGGTAATGAGCGGTCAGCTGAAAATCGGCAGTCTGTTCAAATTTATGATGACGATTGCGCCGTTATACCTGTTTGTTGCAGGGGCACTCGCTATTTTCCGCAGAAGCCGAATGACACGTTACGAAAGAGATACAACGAATGCGGCTGAGTTTTATCCGATGATTTTGTTTTTATTCATGATAATTCAGTCTTTCAACTGGAAAATTCCCGTGTTCTGTTACGCCATTATGATTGCGGATATTTATGTTTACATAAAATATTCTGACAGCCTTGTATCAATCGATCCGCTTACAAAAATTGCAAACAGGAACGGCTTGACTTTTATTTTGAGCGAGTATCTCAGAAAGCTGAACACAGCTGAGAAAGAGCCCGAAAAAGATCTTTACGTCTTTGCAGTCGACATTGACGGACTGAACACGATAAATTCATCTTACGTACATATCAGCGGAGATCAGATCCTGATACTCGTTGCAGAGGCTCTGAAAAAATTCAGCGAAGAGGCTCACGAATGTTTTATATCAAGATATTACCGCGATGAATTTATTCTCGTTGCTGACATTCAAAACAAAGAAGAACTCGAAATGTTCGCCGAACACGTCAGAAATTACATCGGCAACGCTGCGACCGCCGCAAAACTCCCGTATCATCTGCGCGTCAACGTCGGCTGGGCAAAATATGAAAAATACAGCAAGCTCGAAACTGTTTCGGGTTTAATCGAAGAGGCAACGCGTCTTCTCAACGAAAATGCAGAGCAAAGAAGATTCCAGACTTTCTGGACAGCCCAAGATCAGGATTTGGGGGGGGTACTAAGCAATGAAAACACTACTGATAATGGTACTAATGCTAATGATTACTACAGACGCAACCGCTTTTGATTTTGCTGAAAAACCGTGGTTAAATTCAAATATCATCGGCAGGATCGTTTCATTTGACAGCTACGTACCAACACCGCAGGAAGATTTTTATCTTTCTGTTAATCGCGATTGGATAAAAAACGCAAAATTAAAGCCGGGCAAAGCTGCTGAAAGTGCTTTTTCAGTCCTTCAGCATGAACTTGACGCAAATTTACGCGCTTTAATGACTGACAAAAATCTGAAAGGACACGACGCGGATTTAATAAGAAATCTTTACGCGTTATGGCTCGATTGGGACGCAAGAAACACTGGCGGCGTAACAGACTTAAAGAAACATGTTGACGCTGTAACAAAAATAAAATCTCTCGGTGAACTCACAGAATATTTCAAGAGCGATGAGTGCAGGCTTTACGGAGATTATATTGCGAATTTCAGTCTTGGACTTGATAAAGAAGATTCTTCGTGGTACAACATTGAAATCAGCGCAACGTCTTTAATGCTCGGAGATTCTGCTGAATACAAAAAACTTACGTCCAACGGCGAACGAGTAAAAAAAATGCGCACCGGTATAGCTGTGAAAATGCTGACGCGTCTCGGATTCAGCGAAGATGAAATCAAAAATATTTTGGACAGAGCCTTTGAATTTGAAAAAAATATTGCGTCTTCAATGATGACGTATGCTGAAAAAGCATCGCCTGACGCAGTGAAAAAAATGTACACAAATCCCGTAACGTTGGAAAAACTCCGTGAACTCTCGCCGCTGTACCCGTTCGCGGAAATTCTGGAGTCCAATAAAATTTTTTCGGACAGAATGAATTTGCAGGAACCGAAATGGCTTGAAGCTCTTAACGCGCTTTACAATGAATCTCAGCTTGAGGACATAAAATCATATTTAATCCGCAATATCGCATCTTCTGGAATTTCAGTTACGGACGAAGAAAATTACCGCGAATACCAAAAACTCAGCCGTGAACGTTTAGGCATAACGGAGAGTGCGCCCGATGTTGAAATCGCTGCGGATTTTGTTCACGGAAATTTATTGACGCCGCTGTCAAAAATCTATGTCGAAAAATATGTCAGCGAGAAAACAAAAAAAGACGTTACCGAAATCATCAACGAAGCTCTTGAATATTACCGTTCAATGCTTGCGGAAGAAAAATGGCTTTCAGATGAAACTCGTGCGAAGGCAATCGAAAAACTTAACGCCGTAACGCCGAGAGTTGCATATCCAGACAAATGGCGCGACTACAGCGGACTTGAAATCGGAACGAAAGAATCCGGCGAAACATTATGGAGTGCGCTCGAAAAAATTTCAAAATTCAACTGGGATTATTTTTACAGCCGTCTGAACACTAAGATTGACCGCGAAATGTGGGGAGACAGCGACATTATCATTGTGAACTCTTATTACGCGCCGTCAAAAAATGAAATTTGCATTATCGCAGGAATTTTGAGCGGAGATTTTTACAGCCCCGAACGCAGCCGCGAAGAAAATTTAGGAGCAATAGGCGTTGTCATCGGACACGAACTTTCACACGCCTTTGACACGAAAGGCGCACAGTTTGACAAAAACGGCTCAATCAAAGACTGGTGGACTCCTGAAGATTATGAAAAATTTCAGGCGCGCGCTGAAAAGCTGATAAAATATCTCAGCGAAATGAAAGTTATGCCGAACGGTCAAAATTACAACGGAACTCTTGTTCAGACAGAGACTATTGCTGATATGGCTGGAGTTAAAGCGATGCTGGGAATTGCCGCGGCAAATAATGAAAATTTCGATTACGATAAATTTTTCAAATCCTATGCAAGATTTTGGGCGAACATTCAGACTCAGGCAAGTATCGAATCCAGATTAAAGACGGACGTTCATGCTTTGCCTTATATTCGAGTGAATGCGGTTGTCCAACAGTTTGAAGAATTTTATAAAACTTACGGAATCAAGAGCGGCGATGCGATGTATCTTGCGCCGGAAAAGAGAATTTCAGTCTGGTAAGAAAAAAACGTGCAGGGAATTTGAAAAAAATTTTTTCTCTGCCGTTTTTTTTATAATTTTTTGAGGGAGAATTTTTTTATGGTTGATTCACCTGAACTTGTTGTTATTATTCAGTGCGATGATGTTGTGAAAAGATGTTCGGGATTTTTATGTATGAACGATTTTTACGAAAAAACGGGAAAATTTGAAAATTATTCCGAAAAGACAAAATATATGACAATAACGTGCGGGGGCTGTTGCGGAAATTTGCTGACACCGAAACTTGAAAATCTTGGCATGAGATTAGAAAAAGCCGGCATCAG
>CAJODX010000107.1 GCA_905233295.1 uncultured Synergistales bacterium
GCCGTATTGTCAACCAACTGCTGATTCAGCGCGCCGAAACGATTGTCGATGTCGGTTGAAATGCCCGCCGTGCTGTCTTCGAGCTTGGATTGCAGCGCAAAAATCTTGTTTTCGATGTCCGCCGACAAAATCGACGATTGCTCCGAAAGATTATCCGAAATCTCGCCGATTTTCGCATTTGTATCGCTTGAAACGCTCAAAATCGTCTGCTGCATATCAGAAATCGCCGCGTTCAAATTGTTCGACAGCTGGTCTCGTTGCTCGGCAATCGAGGCGCGCAGTTCTGCCATTTTCTCGTCGATAGCCGCGGTGTCCGCCGCAATTTCGCTCTGAACGCTTTCGATTTTGCCTGTAACGGTATTTTGGATTTCGCCCGTTTTTTCGCTGACATTCGTTTCGAGCGTCGCGATTTCGGTGCTCACGGTTACGCGCATTTCGGCGATTTTTCCATCGATTTCGTCCAAAACAGATGCGGTTTTGTTGTCGAATTCGCTCTGAATACCGTCGATTTTTTCGTGCAACGCCGCCGTTTTTTCGTCCACAAATGCACTTGCTGTGTCGATTTTCTCGCGTGAAAGCCCTTCGATTTCTGCGGACGTTTTTTCGACCAGATGCGTCAATTCATCGAGTTTTTCGCTTGCAAACGTTGCGATGCCGCTTGTTTTTTCTTCCAGCGAAGCCGACAGCGCGCCGATTTTGCTTTCAATATCGTTTGAAATGCCCGCGGTATTTTCGCCCAATTTTTCCGAAAGCGAAGCAAAACGGCTGTCCAAATCGGTTTGCAACGCCGTCGTTTTTTCGCCGATAGCCTGTTCCATCTGCGAACTTTGGTCGGTCAAAGCCTTTTTGAGCGCGGCAAGTTTTGCAATCGTTTCGTCTGAAAGCGTTGCGGTTTCGTTTTCCAGCTGAGATTGTAGCGCCGCGATTTTTTCGTCGATTTTCTCGGAAAATCCTGCGGTTTCGGATTCCATCGCCTGTTTTGCCTCGGCGACTTTCAAAAGCGTTTTTTCTGCAATATCGCCCGTTTGATTTTCCACGGCAAACTGGAACGAACTGATTTTTGTCGTCATTTCGCCGATAATCGCGTCGGTGCGCTCCGAGAAATCCGTTTTGAACTGCTCAACCGTGCCGTTTACGTCCGATGAAATCCCCGCTGTTTTTTCTTCAAGATAGGTTTTCAGCTCGTCAACTTTCTTGTCAATTCGCTTCAAGGCATCAGCAACAGGCAGAACAGGAATAACTCCTTTATCCTCGCTGACATTTTCCATTAACGAACGAAACAATTTCACACTGGCAAAAGGACGTGCAGCATCATGAACTAGAACGTAATCACTCTCGGCCAATTCCAAGCCGTTCAAGACTGACAGAGCGCGTTCACTTCCTCCGTGAGTAATCTTGATTTTCCCGTCAGCTTCGATATTTTCGCCCTCAGGTATCACAAGAATAACTTCATCGCAAATTTCAAGAGCTTTTTCCGCACTCCATCGCCATAATTCACGGCCCGCAAGTTTCATGAACTGTTTCTTCTCGCCGAACCTTGAGCCTTTTCCGCCGGCAACAATAATAAACGCAAAACTTTTCATGATTATTCCTTGTTTTTATAGAATAGATAAATAATTTTCAGCAACTTTTTCTGCGCTTCACAACATAACTCACAGTACGAAGGCTTGATAAACTTTTTGTGCTGATTTTTCTTAAGTGATTTCAAGAAATTACAGCCAGAAAACTTTATGTGTTTTACGTCAGCAGCAATAATAAACTCAAACTCATTTTATTCTCCTTCGTGCTTCTAATGCCGTATGAAGAGTAAATTTATCAGCAAAGACTATTGAGCCTCCAACAGGTAAACCGTAAGCAATCCTCGTAATCTTCTCAACATTTGCCCGATTCAGAACGTCTAACAGCGTGTAATATGCTATATCCCCTTCAACTTTCGGGTTCGTAGCAATGATAATTTCTTCAGGCTTGACCTCGTTAATATGCTTCGTGAGAAAATCAGCCTGTTCATCGCTCAAGTCATCATTATTCAACGGAGAAACAGAGCTTCCTAAAACGTGATAAAGTCCGTTGTAACTTCCTGACTGCTCAAATGCCGTCAACGCTTCAACATCCTGAACAAGGCATAAAGTTTTTCGGTCTCTCAATGGATCCTCACATATATTACAAGGATTGCTTGATGAAATATTCCCGCAGAGCTCACACGTGAATAAATCTTTCTTGAGACTTGAGATTAATGAGCCTAAATTTTCGAGTTCATCATCACTTCGATTAAGAAGGTGAAAGGCTATACGCCGTGCACTTCTTGTGCCAATTCCGGGAAGTTTCTTTAACTCTGAGATTAACTCTTCCAATTAAAAGCCCATCCCCATAGCTCCAAGTGCTCCGGTAATTCCTCCCATTTTTGAGTTCATGAGTTCACGGCTTTTTTTCAGGCCTTCATTGACTGCGGACATCACTAAATCTTCAAGCATCTCTTTATCTTCGGGATTAATGACTTCCTTGTCAATCTTAATGCTGACTAAATCGCCTTGTCCCGTGAAAGTTGCGCTGACCATTCCGCCGCCGACGCTTGCTTCGACAGTCTCGTGAGCTAAACTCTCCTGAATTTGCATCATTTGGGATTGCATTTGACGAGCCTGCTTCATAATATTGTTGAGTTTCATGTGAATTTTCTCTCCTTAAAATATTTTGAACGGGTAAATTCTATCACGTATAATTACAAGCAAAAAATGTCAGGAGCAAAAAGTTTTAATCATGATAGAAATCTTCAGAACTATTCCTGCCGGAGGAACTGTATTCAACTCAATCGCTGTCTTTCTTGGAAGTATTATAGGCTTATTAGTTGGGAAATTTATTCCTGAGAGAATGCAGCAGACAATATTCAATTGCTTGGGACTTTTCACACTTTACGTCGGAATTAACATGACACTCAACACGAAACATTCAATCGCTGTCTTATTGAGCTTAGTACTTGGGACAATCACAGGAGATTTGCTCGGGCTTGAGACGAAATTAAATAATCTCGGCGACACGATAAAGGCAAAACTTCACACGTCAAATTCAAGTTTCACTGAGGGCTTCGTAACTGCGACATTATTATTCTGCGTTGGCTCAATGGCGATAATCGGAGCTTTCAATGACGGCTTGAGACATGATCCGGAACTCTTGATGACAAAGGGAATTATGGACGGGATTGCTTCAATTTTATTTGCCGGCTCACTTGGATTAGGCGTGTTATTCTCAGTTGTGCCAATGTTCATTTATCAGGGAACGTTGACATTAATAGCGATTTGGGCTGAACCGTTTATTACTGCTGACATGTTCGCGAATATTTCAGGACTTGGCGGCTTGATGATAATGGGAATTGGCCTGAACTTGATGAAGATTACGAAGCTGAAACTTGGGGATATGCTTCCGGGATTGATTTACGTAATATTTTTCACTATGCTTTTTTCTGTTTAAGAATAGCTAAACTTCGATGATATTTTCATGACGTTTTTGTGGCGTTAAGTGTCATCAATGCTAGTATACATGATATCATTTACACATGCTTTTTGTGGTTAGTTATTAGCACTTAGCACGAAGATTACCCAACAAAAACTTGATGATATTCTGCTGGAATTGATATAAACTTGCTGATTCAACATTGACACACTCAAAGGAGGATTTACGCATTCATGAAAGATTTTGACACTTCGACTTTACACGCATATTCAGGATATTTCAATGACACGGAAAAATTATTGCAGTCATCTTCGGGCGGAGGAGTTTCTGCTTTATCCGCTGC
>CAJODX010000108.1 GCA_905233295.1 uncultured Synergistales bacterium
CCTACGGCTTAGAAGGCCGTTGCTCTATCCAGCTGAGCTAAGAGCGCGTTAATTCATTTATTGGAGCGGAAAACGGGATTCGAACCCGCGACCTACGGCTTGGAAGGCCATCGCTCTAGCCAACTGAGCTATTTCCGCATTTTTCTCTTCTGGTCGGAGCGAAAGGATTCGAACCTTCGACCCCCTGCTCCCAAAGCAGGTGCGCTAACCAGACTGCGCTACGCTCCGCAGTTTCAAGCTCACGATGTTGTATTATAACATTATGAATTTATTTGTCAATCTTTTTCCTTTTTTACAAATGCTGCATTTTTTAGGAAAAATTTTCGTTCATCAAATTTTCAACGCTCAAATAAGGTTTCCCGCAGGAACGTGATTCCCGGCAATTTCCGAATATGCACGCAGGTCCGGCTTTTTCAAATAAAACGGGAGCTTTCTCTCGGCACAAAATCAACATTTTTCTCGCAAGTTCGTGAATTTCCCACTGAGCGCGGCGGCAAAGTCTTAAATTGAAAAAATGATGAAGCTCGCGTGCGTTCATTGTCATAACAAGTCTTGTCGAATGTCCGTGCGGCAAAATAAATCTCGCGTCTTCCTTTGAAATTCCAAGCGAAATTAAATCCGCGTAGGCTTGCTGTGAAGTTTCAACAGCATTATTAAAAATTTTTAAGGCTTCCGGGTTATTTTTTATTGCATTCGGAACGACAACAGCTTCAAGGTCTTTAGTCATTTTGACGTATCTCTGACTCTGCTGGCTGAAACTCGCAACTCTGTGTCTGACCAGCTGATGAGATGCAACGCGGCTCAATCCGTCAATACCGAAAGTGAAGCTGACATGTTCAAACGTTGAAAGATGACCGCTCTTAAAAAGTTCGGCGATTAATTTCCGCGATAAATTTTCCTCTTCACCCTTCAGCAATTCTTCCGCAGTAATATCTCTGTAACAGATCCTTGCAGCTGCAGCAACGAGCGCATCAGGTTCCGGAGTATGAGCTAATAAAAATACATTCATTTTTCAGTTCTCGAAAAAAACAAACGAGGAGCAGAAAGAAAAATTCCTGACTCCTCATTTTAGGCTTCTTAATTAAATTAAATTAAACTTCAGTTTTCTGTCCGTAGTTGATGCCCTGATATTTTTTCTGGAATTTCTCAAGGCGACCGGCTTCAGTCAAAACTCTGCCTTTTTTGCCCGAATAGAACGGGTGGCATGCAGAACACACACCAACGCGGATCTCTTTCATTGTCGAACGCGTCATAAATGTGTTACCGCAGGCGCATGTAACTTTGCATTCCTGATACTCAGGATGAATATCTTTTTTCATAGTCGGAAATTTCCTTTCAATGTTCGTTAATGTCTCAGTCCGAGACGTTCGATGAGTGAACGGTATCTGTTGAAATCTTTGTTCATAAGGTAACGAAGCAGACGGCGGCGCGAACCTACCATTTTGAGAAGACCGCGGCGTGAATGAAAATCTTTCTTATGAACTTTCAAATGTTCAGTGAGTTCTCTGATTCGTTCCGTGAGAATGGCAACCTGAACTTCAGGAGAACCTGTGTCGTTTTCGTGAGTTTTAAACTCAGCGATGACTGCCTGTTTTTTTTCTTTCTGGATCATGGAAATTTTTCCTCCGTATTAAATTTTTCACTTCAAAGCCGTGAATGCGGCTGTCCAGTTTGCCGTAATCGCAGCCAAGAGTGCAAGCGCGGATAATATTAACACAGCGAATCTTATTTTTGCAACTTCAGGCGCAAAAAATTCCCGGACGTTGTGCCCGGGAAAAATTTTTTTGAAAAATTATTTTTTGCGTTTCGAGCTTTTTGCTTTTGAACTCGATGGAGCAGAATTTATATTTTCTTTAGCCTGTTTCGCGGGTTCGTAGTTGGGATTGATTTCGAGTGCCTTGTCGAACCATTGTGCGGCTTCATTTTTTTTGCCGAGATTTTTCGCGATAACTCCAGCGCGGTATGCCGCAAGATAATCAATGCTGTTGGAGTTTGCAAGTTCAACATATTTATCATAAGCCTTGCTGCTTTTGTCTCCGAGTTTGTTTGCGTTTGTGTGAGCGATTCTTAAAACATTTGCTTCACCTGAGGGAAGTCCGTATGTCCGAATGACTTTCGCTGGGTCAGTCGATTCGTTTTCAAATTCTTTCGCGCTTTTCACTGATGTTGCTGAAGGAGCTTCGGCTGTTTCAACTGCTTCAGCAACAGATGCCGTATTTATAGGGGCTTCCTGCACAGCTTCATCTTTTTTATCTTTTTTAGTTTTAGAGGCTGTTGTACGTTTTTTTGTTGAAGCCGTTTTCTTTTCTTCTTTTGTCTTTGAACTCTTTGAAGCTTTCTTAAACTCTTCGGCAAGAACCTGTGCTAAAGTGTCTTTTCCTGTTACAGACTTTTGAATTTTTGGCGCGAGTTGTGCAGCAGCGTTGAAAATCGCGTTGCCTTCAATGCCTCCGAAGCCGCTGTCGTAAACTCCAAACCATGAAGTTGCAAGCCCCGTGCTTGACTGTGAAGACGTACCCGAAGCAGCTTCAGCACAAACTATTTCGCCTGTTTCAACTTTCACGACTCTGATGTCAAGGTCGGCTTTTACTTTTTGCTGAGATGTTGCCACCGACACAAACGGAAGAGGAACGAAGCCCGCGGACTGAGCGTGTCCAAGATTTGTAATCGAGCCGAGAAGAACATATTCCGCTCCTGCTATTTTGCCTATTGCAGCTGCACTCCTTGGATCGACAAGCCCCGACATGCCAAGCCTTAATTCACTCGCAGCATCATCAAGGCGTTCGCGTTCAACGAGCATAATGTCATCAGCCTTAAACAGAAGACGAGCAAAAAAATCGCTTATGGCTGCGGCTCTTTCGTCAGGCACTTCGTAAGTTTTGCTTGTGAATTTCATAATTCCAAGTCTTACACGTTCATTTGAACCTTCAAGAGCGGCAATATCCGATAAATCCATTGCAGAGACAGCAGTAGAAAAGGCAAAATACAGCGAAATCAAAAACACACAAAACAGACGTTTCTTCATTTTAAAGAAAAAACTCCTTTCACAAAATTTTGAATTGTGAAAATTCTAACACAATCTGTTATCTTTTATGAAAATTTTTCTTTCAGCGTCTCAAACGATTTTATAATTTTTCTTGCTTTCAGCTCTTCAAGCCCTCTCAGAAGATTTTCGCTCATATCCGCAGGAATATCGACTTTGACATTCACGATTCCGCCGTAATCCCATGAAAGATTAATTGCTCCGTTTGCTTCAAGGATTTTTGTGAGCGTTCCTATCGAATTATATTCAAGCGAAATTTTTATCGGAACAGTTAAAATTTTTTCCGCCCGCCCAGCCATTTCAAGAACTTTTCCAGCAACTCCGCGCCGAGGAAAATCATCAGACCTCCGAAATAGCGCGTTACAACGACCATAACGTTTTCAAGTCCGGAACGTTTTATAGCATTCAAAATCGGTCTTCCGGCAGTGCCTGAAGGTTCGCCGTCATCGGAAAAATATTCACAGCCTTCAATGATATATGCACGGCAGTTATGAGTAGCATCTCTGTGCTGTGCAATGACGCGTGAAAGAAAATTTTTTGCTTCGCTCTCGTCATTGCAGGGTTCAAGCGAAGCAATAAAAACAGAACGTTTTATTTTTTCTTCATAAACAGCCGGATGTTCGGGAATAATTAATTTTTGTCCCACTCTTCTTTGATTCTTTTATATGAATTTTCGATAGCGTCAGACAAGACCCGAGTATCTCCAAGCACAGGCATAAAATTATTATCGCCGTTCCAGCGCGGTACAATGTGTCTGTGAAGATGCCCTGCAACGCCCGCACCTGCCGTCTCTCCAAGATTTATCCCCATGTTAAAGCCTGCCGGATTCATGACTTTTTTTAAAACTTTTACAGCCTTTGAAGTCAGCGCGTGCATTTCGAGAGCCTCCTCGTCGGTGAGACTTTCATAAATATTCGTGTGCCTGTACGGTATCACCATCATGTGCCCGGGGTTATACGGGTAAAGATTCATTATTACGAAACATGTTTTGCCTCTGTGAACGATGAAATGTTCTTCGTCTTTGTGTTCGGCAGGAAAGTCGCAGAAGATACAGCCCTCGTGTTTTGGGGCTTCAATATAAGACATACGCCACGATGCATAAAGCTGCTGCATTTTATTTTACGCTCCTCAAATTTTAATTTATGCGAATTATATCGCGTTTTTAGATTTAATAGCGCGAAATTTAAATAATGATAAAATATTCGCACTAAAATTTTTATAATTTTTTTTATTTTTTTTAAGGGAGCAATTTTTTTTATGGATACGGCTAATAACGCAGATCTTTCAGCCGGATTGAACACAGGAGATATTGTTGAGTGCACCGTTGAGCAGATAATGCCCTACGGCGCGTTCGTAAGGATCACAGAAAACGGACGCAAGGGAATGATTCACATTTCCGAGCTTTCGTACAATTTTGTTAAGGACATCAATGACATCGTAAAAATTCAGGACAAAATCAAAGCGAAAATAATCAAAATTGATGAGCGTGGTCGCATCGACCTGTCTCTTAAGCAAACCGCCGAACCTCCAGCGCAGTTTTCAAACTCAAAAACTCCCAGATCTGCGCCGCAAGTCAGACGCGAAAATTTTAATTTCAAACCGAAATTCAGCCGCACACAAAACATCGAAAACAACGAATCCGGCACTGCGTCTTCCGAAAGACATGAAGTCAGAGATTTCCATGAGATGCGTGAAGCTTACAGGGAAGCTCATCCGGAAGAAGCCGACTCTTTTGAAAAGAAAATGGCATCGTTTCTGAAAACGAGCGAAGCAAAAATCACGGATTTAAACACCAGAAATTCTGCACGTTCGGGCAGAGGTTCCAGGCACAGAAATATGGGCAGGAGTTAAAAATTGCCTTGTTTTCGTGAAAAAAATTTTTCAATTTATGATTCATCTTTGCTTTTCAAAAAAAGACGTTTCGATCCGTCTTTAATCATCAGCGCAAAAAAATGCCGCTTCAATCATGTTCAAGTCTTAACATGCAGACCTCTGTCGAAAAAACTCCGTCCGTTCCCGACAACGTTCTGGCTCACCTGTCCTTATCTTGCAAAACTTGCCGGAACTGTCGAGGCTCATGGCGGCGTTAAAGAGCTTGAAAATTTTCTTGTAAACCGAAACTTAAATCATCAATGGCGCGAATATAATTTTTTTCACCAGCTGATAAGATTAAAAATCTTAAATAAAAATTTGTGCGGATTTATGAGAAAATATCATGGAAAAATTTTCAGGACTTTAATTCGCGGCGGTGTCGGCGGCATTCATTACGATTTTGAAAACATCAGCGTTAAATGCCTTCATCTCCAAACTGCCTCGTTTGTTGCGCTCGGTCATCATCCTGGCGGCGAGTGGCTGAAGTCGAAAGGGCTTTGCGGAGACTGCGGAAAATTTTTGTGCAAAAAAGAATAATTTAAAAAAAAGGAGCTTGAAAAAAATTTTGGGACAGATTCAAATCATTGTCGAAGGAATGACAGCGAGCGGAAAATCAACGATCGTAAATTTATTGTCAGAACGTTTAGGCTTCAAGATAATGCCGGAGGAGTTTCGCGACCCGTTGGATTTATTGAGCCGTTTTCACCATGATTCGCGCTGGGCGTTTCCAATGCAGCTGAATTTTCTTGTAACTCGATTCGGGCAGTATCTCTGCGCCTCAGAGGAAAACGATTATATTCTTGACCGCAGTATTTTCGGCGATAAAGTTTACGCTATGCTCTATTACCGCAACGGTTTTTTCAAAGACAGCCAGCTTGGCTGCTATCTCACGCTCTATGACTCACTGCTGAGATACGTTAAAAATCCGAAACTTTTAATCCTCGTAAAATGTCCGTTTGAAGAGATCATGCGGAGAATTTACAAACGCGGACGTCAGGACGAGATAGATGCAGGCGAAGAATACTGGCGAAGTCTTTACGACGCATACGTGCCTTTCCTTGACTTTGTAAAATCTGAAATAAAAGGCGAGTTGAATTATCTTGAACTTGACCTCTCAGATCCGAAATTCATTGAGACTCCTGCGATGATTGAAAAATTTCTCAATGACGTAAAAAAATTTTTCCCGGAAAGAAATTTTAATTCATAAAAATGAGAATTAAAGATTTTTGGCGTTATATTGACACATTTGCGCCTTTTGAGCTTGCGGAGGAATGGGACAACTCCGGCTTACAGGTCGGCAGCTATGCGGCTGAAATCAAACGTGTCGGAATTTGTCTTGACCCTGTGCCCGAAGCCGTAATCGAAGCGAGTGAAAAAGGCTGTGAAGTTCTTGTATGTCATCACCCGTTAATGTTCAGAGCGATAAAAAAAATTAACATAAATTCAGAACCCGGCAGAACAATTTATGAGGCATTGACTCGCAAAGTGAACATAATAGCCTTGCACACAAACTGGGACAAAGCCAGCGAAGGAGTAAACGCAACGCTCGCGAATCTTATAGGACTTGCCGACTGCAAACCTCTTGATGTATTCGGAGTTGTCGGCAAACTTCCGAATGAAATCGAAACTGAAAAATTTCTTGAACGCGTGAAAGCTTCGTGGAATCTTTCGAGCCTTGATTTTTATTCAGAAGATATGCCGGAAAAAATTTCGCGTGTTGCATTGTGCGGAGGATCCGGCGCGGAATTTTGGAGAACCGCCAATAATTTTCACGTCGATATTTATCTGACAGCGGACATGAAATACCATGAATTAATCGACGCAACACGCGCAGGACTTTCAATAGCATTGAGTGAACACGGCGAAATGGAACGCGCTTCGCTTCCGAAACTCGCCGAAAAAATTTCGGGGGCAAATCTTGAAGTTGTCATGCTGGAGGCAAAAGCTCTGAAAAAGAGGCTCATTAAAGGCAGGTAAGCTTGTCAAGGAAATTTTATTTTATCGTTGTTGATGAGTGTCATAGAGGTTCAGCTAAAGATGACGCCAATGGATAATATAAATTTGTATTGTGAGTTTATCGTGCCTATTTTAGCGGACTGCCGTCTGACTGCTCTTCTCTATCAGAAGTTAAATGAATTGTGAGTCTGGCGTTGCACAGAATGGCGGTATTGCTGGGATCATTTAGTCTTTTCCCCGCACACGCAGGGGTGATCCCG
>CAJODX010000109.1 GCA_905233295.1 uncultured Synergistales bacterium
AACATGGGAGTGAGAACGTCTGCTCAGCCATTGAAATTTTTTAAAATTTCGCCTGCTGTGGGCGGACAGCCTTTAACAAAACGCGAAGCTCCCTGACAGCAGTTTCCTATTCCGAGTCCGTCGGATTTTTTTCCTCTGAAGCCCTGTCCGATGACAATTTTTTTCGGAACTGAAATTCCTTCTTCGTCAGCAAGATACAACGCTCTCACCAATGCTGCGTAACACGCCGAACATTCGCTGTCAGCCTGAACATTTTTCGTCAGTCTTTTCACTAAACCTGAAGGATTTGTGTAATTTTTGCCTTCTTCAGGCTGATTCAATAAAATCAAATCTTCATCTTTTACCTGAGTTGAACCTGCTCCCCAATGTTCTGCAATTTTAATGTAAGGAACATCGGACAAATTCAAGCCCATAAGCCGACAGCCGTACGCGTCAATCTGAACAGGATCTGTGCCGAGTAACATTCTGTTTGTCTGAATCGGATTGCCGCCCTCTTCAAAATTCAAATCGCCGCAGATACTGTCAACGATTGTGAGCGCAGGTTTCAAAAATGCTCCGAGAGCCGCGATCGGTTTCATTAAGCCTTCGGAATGAAAACGACGTTTCTCTCTGTCAGGAAGACAGCCTTTCAGATTTTTCAGCGCACATGTCATAGCTGTCTGACAATGACCTTTCAAAACGGGAAGATTAATCAGAAAATCCGTGTCCAACGCCTGACAGCATATTTCCATAGGACGCAGCTTCGTGTTGATTTCACGCGTTTTATCTTTTTTTAAATCGTAAAATGGAATTTTGTATTTTTCGCAGACTTTATCGTAGCCGCACGCTCTCATTGCTCTTTCTGTCTGCGCTCCGAGCCACGAGCCTTCAATGACGCGAATATCTGAAAAATTATTTTTCTGCAAATATTCAATGCAGCCTGACAAAACTCCGGGGTGAGTTGTCGCGCCGGACTCAGGTGTTCCGCTCGTTACAAGATTCGGTTTCAATGCGATTGACGCACCTGAAGGTATCATATCTGCCGCGTGTGCCGCCTGCATTAAAGCGAATGTCATTTCGTGAGCGTCTGTTCCGTAAATTTCATAAATTTTTGACATTTTTTTACACTCTGTTCATTAAAGGTTCCCACCATGATTTGTTGTTGAGATACCATGAAATTGTTTTTTTGATTCCGTCAGCGAATCTTGTTTCAGGAAGCCAGCCAAGCCTGATATAAATTTTTTCCGGGTCAATCGCATAACGGAGATCATGACCTTTTCTGTCCGTAACGAATTTTATTAAATTTTCGGGCTTGCCGAGTTCGCGGCAGATTAATTTCACGATGTCAATGTTGCGCATTTCGTTATGACCGCCGATGTTATAGACTTCGCCGTTTGAATTTTCGTCGTGAATGATTAAATCGACAGCGCGGCAGTGGTCGCGTACGTACAGCCAGTCGCGAACGTTTTCGCCTTTGCCGTAAACGGGCAGATCTTTATCTTGAAGCGCATTGTTTATCATTAAAGGAATTAACTTTTCCGGAAACTGATAAGGTCCGTAATTGTTTGAACATCTGCTGACACTCACTGGAAGTTTGTAAGTCCTGTGGTAGGCAAGCGTTAATAAATCTGCTCCCGCCTTTGATGAAGAATATGGCGAAGAAGTTTTCAGCGGAGTTTTTTCCGTGAAAAACAAATCGGGACGGTCAAGGGGCAAATCTCCGTAAACTTCATCGGTGCTGATTTGATGAAATCTTTTAACGCCGAATTTTACGGACGCATCTAACAAAACTCCAGTGCCGAGTGTATTTGTGAACAAAAAAATTCCGGGATTATCAATGCTCCTGTCAACGTGTGATTCTGCGGCAAAGTTTACAACGATGTCAGGGCGTTCTCTGTCGAAAAGTGCATAAATTCTTTCACGATCGCAGATGTCGAGTTTGAAAAATTCGATTTTATTTCCGGCGATTAAATTTTTCAGAGTTTCGAGATTCCCCGCGTAGGTTAATTTGTCAACGCAGATGATTTTGTAGTCGGGGTGCTGCTCAAGCATATAAAAAATGAAATTGCTCCCGATGAAACCAGCACCGCCCGTTATTAAAATTTTCATGTTAAAAAACCTCCTTCAGTGTTTTTAATTTTCTGTCCTTTTCAGAAAAAATAAAATCAACGTCAAGTTTCGGCCAGGTGATATTGATGTCAGGATCTGAAAAAATTATTCCGCCTTCATCGTTGGGGTGATAAAAATCATCGCATTTGTAGCAAAATTCAGCTGTGTCCGATAAAACTAAAAATCCGTGCGCAAAATTTTTTGGTATTAAGAGCTGCTTGTGATTTTCCGCGCTGAGTTCAGTGCCGAAATATTTTCCGAAAGTCCTGCTACCTTTTCTCAGGTCAACAGCAACATCAAAGACAGTGCCTTTAATGACGCGAACCAATTTTGTCTGAGGATATTTTATTTGAAAATGCAAACCGCGCAGGACACCTTTTGTACTGCTGCTCTGATTGTCCTGAACAAAATCGAAATTTAATCCGGCTTCCTGCATATCGCGTTTGTTGTAAGTTTCAGTGAAGTATCCGCGTTCATCTCCGTGGACTGTCGGAATGATTACGCAAAGACCTTCAATGCCGCCTGCATTGTATTCAATTTTAATTTGACTCAATTTTTATTTTTCACCTCACGAAAAAATTCATGCTTGAAGAAAAAACAAGCCGGCTTAAAGAAGCCTGAAAAAGATAAATTTTTTTTATTATAGCGTAAATCAATACAGGATTTTCACATTTTTCTAAATGGCATGTCTATTGAAAAATATTCGCCGAGATTATTTTCACGGATTATTGTTATTGCGGTTTCAGATTGATCAACGCCGATCCATTTTCGTGAGAGTTCATTTGCACACACGAGAGTTGAGCCGCTCCCGGCAAAACAGTCAAGAACGATGCTGTCTTTTAAAGAGGACTGTTCTATTATTAATTTCAGCATTTTATGATTTTTTTCCGTAGGATAAACAGGATACTGAGGATCTTTGAAAGTCCATACATCTTGAATTTTTTTGCCGCTGTGTTCATCTGCGAATTTTTTAATTCTAGGATTGCCGTTTGAAGACCATTCGATTTTTCCCTCAGCGTCAAGTCTGTCAAATTCAGCCGGATCTGTACGCCAATGCCGCCCGGCAGGAACTTTTATATTTCGCCAAGATTGACCTGTTATTCCGTTTTTAGTTTCGCCCGGAGCATGAAGGGGAATTGTTGTATAACGTCTCCCATCAGCATCTATTTTGGGAAATTTTTTTATAATTTCATCTTCGTTTAATGATGACTTTATTTCGTTCCAGATATTTTGCAATGAATCTTTCGAGTAGAACAAAATCATATCTTTTTCATTGCCCCAAGCTCGGCGATTAAAATTTTTCGGATTTGATTTAATTCTGGCAATGTCGTTTTTGAAATTTTCTGCACCAAAAATTTCGTCAAGAATAATTTTTAGATAATGTCCTGTTTTGCTATCAATATGAAGATACAGCGAACCTCGTTCGGACAAAAGAGCGTGGATTAATATCAAACGTTCCCACATGAAAGCTAAAAATTTCTCCAGCGGCATTTTGTCGGAATAAGCTTTATGCGACTTCACAGCACTTATAGAATTTGCGCGCGTATCAGAGATATAGAAGTCCTGCATAGTGTTAAACGGCGGATCGATATAAACGAGGTCAATTTTCCCGGTAAACGAACGCAATAAAATC
>CAJODX010000110.1:0-3439 GCA_905233295.1 uncultured Synergistales bacterium
TCTTCGTCAGTCAAAGATTTTTCTTTGTCAACGTATAAATCTTTCATCTGCGCAACGATGCTCCAGCCGCCTCCGAAAGTGAAACTTCCGAATGTCAGGAACTGCCAGTAAAGTTTTGCGCATTTTTTTAATTTTTCAGGCAAAATTTTTCACGACCTTTTAAAATCAAGCAGAAATTTTAAAATTTTAAAAATTTTTTGCGTTTTTCATCTGTGAGATCATTTAACATGATTAAAAAAATTTTTAATTTGATCAGTATATAATAAAATAATTTTAAAAAAGGTATCGAAAAATTTTATTATGAAAATTGACCGTAAGGCACTCGACTTTAGGCGCGTGGAGCATAAAAATATTTTGCGTAAAAAATTTTTTGTCAGTGTAATTTTATTTTTATTTTTTTGCAGTCCGATTTCCGCTGAAACTCGGGCGAGATTTCTTTTCATCGGAGATATTATGGCTCACCAGCAACAGCTTGACGCGGCGAATCATAAAGGCGTTTATGATTTTTCTCCGCAGTTCAGAAGAGTCAGACCTTTAATCGAAAATTCTTTCCTTGTCGGAAATCTCGAAACCGTCTTCGCAGGCAACGAAGGCAAATTAAAATATTCCGGCTATCCGATGTTCAATACGCCTGACTCTCTGGCTGACACGCTGAAAGATTTGGGCTTTGACCTTTTAACTCTCGCGAACAATCACATTTTTGATAAAGGCGCATTCGGAGCAAGACGCACAACGGAAATTTTAGACTCCGCAGATTTAACATGGATAGGACTTGGCTTTGATGAAAATCTTTCAAACGATGCCGTGCTGCTTGAAAACGACGGAATAAAAGCCGCGTTCGTGAATCATTCCTACGGCAGCAATATTTTTCCGAAATCAAACGACATTCATTTGAATTTAATTTCCGAAAAAGATTTGACAGAAAGTCTTGAACGCGCAAAAAATTTAAGTCCCGACATCATCATCGCGTGTTTTCACTGGGGCAATGAATATCATTTAAAGCCGAACGTTCATCAAAAACATGCAGCCGATATTGCATTCAACAACGGTGCAGACTTGGTAATCGGAACTCATCCGCACGTTTTACAGCCTGTTGAGATAAAAATTTTGAGCGGAGATTTTAAAGCTGTTGCGTGGTCGCTTGGAAATTTTGTTTCATTTCAAAGGACTTTGCCGCGTGAACGAACGTGTATTTTAGCCGCCGAGTTCGCAAAAGACGAAAATAAAACCCGCCTCACAAAAATTTCAGCCGCTCCTCTTTGGGTCATAGCGCCTGGACAAAAACGCACTGAAATAACTTATGCGGGGTCGGACGAAAATACAATAAAATCTCTTGACTTTGAAGGACTTACAAAAAATCAGATAACAAATTTAAGAATCATCGGCAAAAATATTTCAGATTTTCTGGGCGCACAGGATGAAGCAGACGAGTTTGGATTTTATACCTTATGGAAAGAAGAGTCCGCTGATGTTTTGCCTGAGCAGCGGAGAAAATCGCCAAAATAAAAAAATTAATCTGCCTTGCTGACGTTCATGGTTTTGTCGATTCCCGTCATTTTGAAAACGTCCATTATGTCGCTTGGAGTGTTGATAATATCCACGCGCGACGGATATTCTTTTGCAAGCTTGAATAAAATTCTAAGTCCAAGACTTGAAATATAACGCAGATTTTTTAAATCCAAAATTATTTTTTCAGTTTTCCCGTCATTTTTTGCGAGAGTACTCTCGATTTTTTGTTCGGCGGCGGCGCATGTTCCGCTGTCGAGACTCCCTGCAATCGCTATCATACATGTTTCATCTTTGTTATCAGCCGTTATTTTAAAATTCATTTTTACCCCAGCGTTTTGTGAAAAATTTCGCTTCATTATAATATACAGAAGCTGAAAAAATTTAAAAAAGCGCAAAAAAATTTTCCCTCTCACCGTTTTTATTTCAGTGAAAGGGAAATTTGTTTATTTTTTAATAATTTTCTGCGTTGACTTCAAAATATGCCTGAGGATGTGCGCAGGTCGGGCAGATTTCGGGTGCCTTCGTTCCTACAACGATGTGTCCGCAGTTTCTGCATTCCCATACTTTGACTTCGCTCTTTGCGAAAACCTCTTTGGCTTCGACATTCTTTAATAACGCTCTGTAACGTTCTTCGTGATGTTTTTCGATTGCCGCTACAAGACGGAATTTAACTGCGAGAGCTTTGAAGCCTTCTTCTTCAGCGGTCTTGGCGAAACCTTCGTACATGTCTGTCCATTCATAATTTTCACCTTCGGCTGCGGCTTTGAGGTTTTCTGCTGTATCTCCGATGCCGTCAAGCTCCTTGAACCACAATTTTGCGTGTTCTTTTTCGTTGTCGGCGGTCTTGAGGAACAACGCTGCAATTTGTTCAAAACCTTCTTTTTTTGCTTTTGAAGCGAAATATGTGTACTTGTTGCGAGCCTGCGACTCTCCTGCAAAAGCCGCCTGCAGATTTTTCTCTGTCTGAGTTCCTGCGTATTTGTTTGCCATGTTTATGTCCTCCTCAAAAAAAATTTTTAAAATTATAACATGCAAGCCGGATTCTTTTTTGCATATTTTTAATTTTCCTCTGCTAAAATATTCCCGAAAAATTTTTCAACAAAGGAGAAAAATTCCTAATGGCACACGTATATTACGAAAAAGACTGCGACCTCGGAAAACTTACAGGCAAAAAAATAGCCATCATAGGCTACGGCTCACAGGGACACGCTCATGCACTCAACCTGAGAGACTCAGGCTGTGATGTCATTGTCGGACTTTATAAAGGCGGAAAATCATGGCCTGTCGCTGAAGCGGACGGTTTTAAAGTTATGACGGTCAGCGAATGCACAAAAGAAGCCGACATTATAATGATTTTAATCAATGATGAAAAACAGGCTGATTTATACCGCAACGAAATCGCTCCTTATCTCACCGAAGGCAAGACAATAGCTTTCGCTCACGGCTTTAATATCCGTTACAAACAGATAGTCGCCCCTAAAGGCGTTGACGTTTTCATGGCTGCTCCTAAAGGTCCCGGACATACAGTGAGAAGTCAGTACGTTGCGGGCAAAGGCGTTCCGTGTCTTGTGGCTGTCGAACAGAATGCTTCCGGCAAATGCCTCGACACAGCTCTTGCATACATTGCAGGAATCGGCGGAGCGCGTGCAGGCGTTCTTGAAACGACAATGCAGCAGGAAACAGAGACAGACCTCTTTGGCGAACAGACTGTCCTTTGCGGCGGCGTTGTAGATTTAATGCAGTGCGGCTTTGAAGTCCTCTGCGAAGCCGGATACGACCCCGTCAACGCATATTTCGAGTGCATTCACGAGATGAAATTAATCATCGACCTCGTGAACAGAGGCGGTGTTGCTGCGATGAACTATTCAATCTCTGATACTGCGGAGTTCGGCGAATACGTTTCGGGTCCGAGAGTTCTTCCTCACGATGA
>CAJODX010000110.1:3447-7155 GCA_905233295.1 uncultured Synergistales bacterium
ATGAAATCAAAGCCAACATGAGAAAAGTTTTAAGCGACATTCAGGACGGAACTTTTGCAGGAAAATGGATTGCTGAAAACAAAAACGGCAGAACATTCTTCAACTCAAAACGCGACCAGCTTGCAAAACATCCAATGGAAGTCATCGGCAAACAGCTCCGCGAGCAAATGCTCTGGAAGGACGGCGGCGGTCTTGACGATGTATCGAAGTGATAACATCAAAGCCGGCGTTGACAGAACTCCGAACGTGAGTTTGTTATATGCTCTCGGACTTACGAAAGAAGAAATTCAGCGTCCTATTATCGGCGTTGTGAGTTCTTTCAGCGAGGTTGTTCCGGGACATATGCACCTTGACAAAATTGCTCAGGCTGTCAAAGAGGGAATTTACGCGGCGGGCGGCACTCCGATAATTTTTCCGGCAATAGCTGTCTGCGACGGCATTGCTATGGGACATGTCGGAATGAAATATTCTCTCGTATCGCGCGATCTCGTTGCGGATTCAACAGAGGCAATGGCAATAGCGCACCAGTTTGACGGTCTTGTAATGATACCCAACTGCGACAAAAATGTTCCGGGGCTTTTAATGGCTGCGGCACGTGTCAACGTTCCTGCGATTTTCTGTGCCGGCGGTCCCATGCTTGCAGGTCATCTTAAAGACGGGCGCAGAACCTGTTTAAGCCATATGTTTGAAGCTGTCGGCGCGTACCATGCAGGGAAACTCGACGAAGCCGGAGTTGATGACTACACCGAAAACGCATGTCCGTCATGCGGCTCGTGTTCGGGAATGTACACGGCAAACTCGATGAACTGTCTGACTGAAGCTATCGGAATGTCATTACGCGGCAACGGAACAATACCGGCTCCGTATTCAGCAAGAATAAGGCTTGCGAAATTAACGGGAATGAAAATTATGGAGCTTGTCGAAAAAAATATCAGACCGCGCGATATTATGACGCAAAAAGCTTTCGACAATGCTGAAGCCGTTGATATGGCTCTTGGCTGCTCAACGAATACGATGCTGCATTTGCCGGCAATAGCGCACGAAGCCGGAATCACGATTGATTTCAGCCACGCAAACGCAATCAGCGAACGTACTCCGAATCTTTGTCATTTAGCTCCGGCAGGCGATACCTTCATGGAAGATTTAGACCGTGCAGGCGGAGTTTATGCCGTGATGAAAGAGCTTGCAAAGAAAAATTTAATCGACACGTCTTTGATAACGGCAACAGGAAAGACAGTCGCTGAAAATCTTTCAGGCGTTGAAAATCTGAATCACGAAATCATCAGACCGATTGACAATCCTTATTCACCGAACGGCGGCATAGCAGTGTTAAAAGGCAATCTTGCCCCCGACGGCTGCGTTGTGAAACGTTCGGCGGTCGCTCCTGAGATGATGAAACACGAAGGACCTGCAAGAGTTTTTGATTCAGAAGATGACGCCATAAAAGAAATTTACGCAGGAAAAATTAAGCCCGGCGATGTCGTGATCATTCGTTACGAAGGTCCGAAAGGCGGTCCCGGAATGCGCGAAATGTTGAATCCTACGAGCGCAATCTGCGGAATGGGACTTGATACCAGCGTGGCTTTAATCACGGACGGAAGATTTTCCGGCGCTACACGCGGCGCAAGCATAGGGCACGTTTCACCTGAGGCAGCTTCAGGCGGCAATATCGGACTTGTCCGTGAAGGAGATATTATCAGCATCGACATCAATAATTACAAAATCGAGCTGAAAGTCTCGGACGAAGAACTTGCAAAACGGCGCGAAGGCTGGATACCCAATGAACCCAAAATTAAAACGGGTTATCTTGCACGCTATGCAAAGCTTGTAAGCTCCGCCGATAAAGGCGCAATCTTGGAGTAAATCGTAAATTTAGAAATCAGGAGTTAGGAAGCTGAAAAATTTTTCCTGACTCTTTTTTATTTTTTGAGGTGAAAATTTTATGAAAAAAATTAAATTTTTTCTTTTGATCTCAGCGTTCGTTATTTTATCTGCAGCTCAGGCATTCGCGTTTCACGGTGTTCTATGGCAGATGAAAATTCCGGTTACGAGCAACATTAAAGTTTATGAAAATAATTTATATTTCGGCGATGCAGTTGGAATATGCTATGCTGTCAATAAAAATTCAGGTTCAGTTGTCTGGACATACAACGCAGAAGGCACGATCATAGGAACTCCAGCGGTGCTTGAAGACAAAGAAAGCAAAATTTTGTTCGTTTCGTCCGACGGCGGCATTACGTGTTTGAATTTAGATGACGGCTCTTTAATCTGGAACTATGATCCGCGCGAAAGCAGAAATGAACCTATCAATGACGGTACAGCCGCAGGTGAAGGATTATTTTTTGTTACAAAAGACGATTCAAAACTTTACGCACTGAACGCAGACACAGGACGCAGAGTATGGACATATAAGGGCGGTGAACAGGGGTTAAGGACAGCCGCGGCATATTCTGACGGATTAATATTTCTGGGCGAATATGACGGAGTTTTCAATATCATTGACGCAAAAACAGGCGAAAGACTCAACGGCGGCGGTGCAGGCGGAGCTGTGAACACCCCGGCAGTAACAGGCGGCAATGTTTATTTTTCGTCATGGGACGGCTCAGTGCAGGCTGTGAAAATAAAATCCGTTATCCCTTTATGGAACACGAACGTTAAAGATCCTGTGGTAACATCTCCGGAAATTTCAAACGGCATTATCGCTGTCGGTACGGGGCGCGGTTTTGTTGTTGTCCTTGATGAAAAAGACGGCGAGATTCTCTGGAATTTTGACTGCGGGAACGGCAGTGTCAGTGCCAAGCCTGTAATAGCGAACGGAAAGGTTTTTGTGTGTCCTGAGGGCGGAAATGTTTACGAGTTGAACGCGAAGTCGGGACGTTTGATTGACACATTTGAAACTGACGGAATTTCATTGAATCCAGCGTACGCTGACGGAATTTTTTATTTTTCAGGCGGCGGCATTATCGCATTGAAAGAATAATTTTTTTTCAAACTGTTTTTTCTTCTGCCAAGCCCAGAATTAACGGAACTGCTCAAGAATTTTTCCGGCATGGTTAAAGTGCCATTCGATGCTGAAATCGATTTATAAAAAGCTAAGTTTTCTAAAAAAAATCTTTAATCCCCTTAGTTCGTCTAAGGGGATTTTTATATAATTTCCGTCGGATTATTTGAGCTTGTGAAAAATTGACAACGGGCAAATTTTGCGCGATATTATTAAATAATTCCAAACACCAGATTAAATTTTTTTAAGAAAGGAATTTTTTAACGTGAAACCTTTTATGGATAAAGATTTTTTGTTAAACACCGAGACGGCCAAAAAACTTTTTCATGAGGCCGCTAAGGACTGCCCGATAATCGACTATCACTGCCACATTAATCCGCGCGAAATTTTTGAAGACAGACATTACGACAGCATCACTCAAGTATGGCTCGGCGGAGATCATTATAAGTGGCGTTTGATGCGTTGCGCCGGAGTTCCTGAAAAATTCATCACAGGCGACGCAAGCGACCATGATAAATTTTTAGCTTGGGCAAAAGTCGTCGGACGCGGTATCGGCAACCCGTTATATCACTGGAGTCATCTTGAACTTCGCCGTTTCTTTGGTTACGAGGGAGTTTTGAATGAAAAAACAGCCGAAGAAGTTTGGAAACTTGCGAACGATAAACTTCATCAAAAAAATTTCGGTGTCCGCGATTTAATTAACATGA
>CAJODX010000111.1 GCA_905233295.1 uncultured Synergistales bacterium
AGAAGCAAAAATCAAAGATGTGTTCAACGGACTGACATATCTCTGTGCGTAAATTTGCACTATTCCATAAAGACCGCGAATGAAAAATCCTGTGTAAACAACTCCGCTCCAAAATTCTTTATTGACGGGAAGCGCCAACGGTATGCCTTTGAAAAACGATTCGCCAATCCACAGAAACGATGAAAATATACAACAGAAAAACATCTGTCCCATTGCCAGAACAGACGGGTTTGACGATGCAGCGTAGCTTCCGACAGTTATTACATAAATCGCAAAAAACATATCGGCTATTACAAAATACAATATATTTACATTAAAAAGGCTTTTTACGTCCGCGTTCATCATTAGAAAAAGACCGAGCAGAACAAAAATGACACTGAATATCTGATTTCTGTCGGGTTTTTTGTGGTACAGAAAAGCTTCAAAGATTAATATAAAAAGAAAATATGACGAAAGCACAGCCGAAGACACCGCAGGATCAATGCCTTTAACGCCCATCAGCATAAAAACATTGAAACCGATGAGTTCGCCGGAAAGCACCGCGCTTTGAAATACCTGTTTTAAATCAAGTCTGAAAAGTTCTCCGAAAAAAAACGCGAGCGTCATCAGAAAACCGGCAAAATTTGTTACGCTCAGAAACGCAAAATGCGACAGATCAGCAGGTATTCCGGCAAGAAAGATGTACTGCACGGCGGAAAAGAATGTTATTGCAAACAGAGAAATGTTAGCTTCAAGTTTATTCAATTTAGTGCTCTCCTATTTCTCTTAAGATAAATTTGTTAATGAGAAAATCGGGTTTATATTCTGTTTTTATTTTCCTGAGTCCGGCAACACCCAAATCTTCCTGCCTGTTAATATATTCATACCCTGCGCAGCAGTTTTTTAAAAATTCGCGGACAAGCACGTGATAAATTCCCTGAATGTTCCTGTCGGCTTTGTTCACAATGTCATTAAAACAGTTTTCGGAGAGCGGTGAACCGAGAAAATAGCCTTTGACATTGCCGTCAATCAGTAAAATTATTCCCGAAAGACCAAGCGTGTTGAAATTTTCAAGAGCAATATTTATCTCTTCATCTTCGATTTTTAATTGCGCCTGATGTTCCGGATCTTTATCTATGGAATTTTTGAATGCGAGCCATTCACTCTGAAAAATTTTTATTTTTTCAAAATGTTCAGGGCAGATTTTCTGTACCTGCAATCTATCTCCGAAGTCGCGTAAAAATTTGTTGACATACTGTCTTTTTCTTGCGAGTTCTTTGCCGGGAAAATTAATTAATTTTTCCGTTTTGTAAACATATTCAGCATAGCCGCGGCTGCTTTCGATAAAAAATTTTCCGGGAAAAAATTCCGTAACAGCATTTTTAGCGCGTTCGGTGAGAGTTTCAAACTTTACGCGGCAATTTTTTGAATGCGCATCATCAAAAATTTTTTCGAGGGCATTTTTCATTCCGTAAGAGTCCTCAAAATTTCCCATAGGGAATAAATACACGCGCTCGCCATCTTTGTAGCGTTTTGAACGCAGCGTGAACAAAAAATTTTCGCTTTCACAGAACATATCGCCGTATTTGCCGTAAAGACCGAACGAGGACACAAAAGAATGCTGGCAGGAATTTTCGCCGTATTTGAACGTATAACTGTCAACCGTTTCTTTTATGTCCAGCGTCAAAGGTTGAAAATCAAGCATTGCAGTTTTTATATTTATTTTGAAATATTCAGAATTTCATCGAAGCCTGTTGTTTCAAAAATTCTCATTACTTCGGGAACTGCGTTGATGATTTTCATAGTGCCGTCTTTTGAAATTTCTTTCTGTGCCTTTAACAGTACTCTGAGCCCTGCCGAGGAAACATAGGCAAGTTTCGCCATGTCAATCGTAAAATCTTTTACGCCTGCGAGTTTTTCATCAAGCTCTTTTTCAAGCTGTTCAGCAGTAACGGCACTCAATTTTTTATCAAGCGTGAGTTTTAATACAGTGCCGTCTTCGTTTTTTTCAAACTGCATTCTATTCGACCGTCAAAAGTTCATCGAAGCCTGTAACTTCAAAAATTTCCTTGATTTCATCGCAGACATTCCTGATGACCATGCTGCCCTGTTTATTCATAATTTTCTGTGCCTTGAGCAAAACTCTGAGACCAGCTGATGAAACGTAAACAAGCTTTTCCATGTCAATCGCGAGATTTTTAACGCCGCTGAGGCTGTTTGTGATTTCTGCTTCGAGCTGTGGCGAGGTCGTTGTATCAAGTCGACCGTCAAGAGCGATTGTAAGCGAATCTCCGTTTGCCTGTTTGTTGATTAACATTATATATTGCCTCCGTTTATTTTAATTAAAATTTTTTCTGCACGAGAATTTCAAGACTGTCCTTGCGAACTCCTACACGAACATCATCAGCGATATTGGCGATTATGGATTTTTCAATTTCGTCCAAAGCTTCGGACTTGTCCGGACGCGATTCAATTTCAGATTTATATTTCTGCATCGACCACGCGTAAAGAGTCTCTGACATCACAGTATCCTGAATCCCCATAGCACCGTAGTTAAACATTCCGATACCGTATTCAGCCTGTATATTATATCCCTCAGCAACGGCGTAAAGACCGGCTTCAACAACTTCGCGGACTTTTTCCATAATGCCGCGCCGTGCGGTGTTTTTGCCCTCCGTCGAAACCGAAAGAAGTTCGCGGCGTTTGCCGTAATCGAGATCCATTTTCGAGGCTTCAAGATGAAGTCTGCAAAGGCGTTTTTCTTCCTCAATCCAGAAATTTGCGCTGAAATTTCCAGCGATGGCACGCACCATGCTGAACATTTCTTCAGCGAGAAGTCTTAAATGAAAAGATTCTTTTTTCGATAAGCCCAACGAAACCGCAAGAGCCTCTGCAAGCCCAAGAGCATTTTTCATACCTGTGCCGTCGTTGGAAATTTTTATTCTTTCTGTTATCAAAATTTCACCTTCCTGTTTTGCATCGGAAAATATTATCACAAAAATTTTTCAGCCGCCGATGTCCGTTCTGTAACGCATTCCCTCAAAATTTATGAGTTTGACAGCTTCGTAAGCTTTTTCACGAGCCGCCGCGAAATCTTCAGCGACAGCATTCACTGCAAGAACACGCCCGCCTGACGTGAAATATTTTTCACCTTCGCGTTTTGTTCCGGCATGGAAAATTTCAACTCCGGGAATTTTTTCGGATTCGCCGAAATCAATTTCATATCCCGTTAAATATGACGCGGGATAGCCTCTCGATGCAAGAACAACGCAACATGAAGCAGCGTCTTTGAATTTTATTTCAATTTCGTTCAATCTTTCCTCACGCACGGCAAGCATTATTTCAAATAAATCGCCTTCGAGCAAAGGCAGAACAGCTTCAGCTTCAGGGTCTCCGAAACGGCAGTTATACTCAATGACTTTCGGTCCGTCTTTTGTCAGCATCAAGCCGAAATATAAACAGCCTTTGAATTTTCGTCCTTCAGAGTTCATTGCGTTGACGGTCGGGAGAAAAATTTTTTTCATACATTCATCAGCTATTGCTTCGGTGTAATAAAAATTCGGTGCAGCCACTCCCATTCCGCCAGTGTTCGGACCTTTGTTGCCGTCATAGGCGCGTTTATGATCCATTGAAGACACCATGGGAATCAAAGTTTTTCCGTCAGTGAACGCCAGCACGGTAACTTCGGGACCGCTGAGACATTCTTCAATTAAGATTT
>CAJODX010000112.1:0-4183 GCA_905233295.1 uncultured Synergistales bacterium
GCAAATGAATTGTAAACCTGACTAAGTTTACAATCGAATTTTTTCAAAATTTTTCGAGTAAAAACAGAGTTTTGCCACTACATTTGCCACTACAAAAATATAAAAATTTTTTAGCATTCATAAAATTTCATAAAGAAAAATTTTTTCGATAACATTACGATTTTTTTTCTTAAAATTTTCTCTGCATTAATGAAAATTGTTTTAAAATTTTTTCAGTTATATTGAATCCGCGACCATCTGAAACGGTGTACCGAAAGTTTGTGAAATTTTTGTAAAAAAAAAATCCTCGAACTTTCAAGGATTTTGATTGGTTTCTATTTTAAAAGCTTTGGTGGGCCCACCAGGACTCGAACCTGGAACCTTCCGGTTATGAGCCGGTGGCTCTAACCACTTGAGCTATAGGCCCGCCTCTCGTATCAGGAGAATTTTACACTACTGTCCTTTTTGCGTCAAGATAAACATAAACTTTAATGCGAGGGTTGCGAATGATTTGCGCTCTAAAATCCAAATAAATTTTTCGCAGCCGTCATATTTTCGCGGATTTTTACTCCGAACGGACAGCGCGTTTCACAAACTCCGCATTTAATGCATTCGCCGGCGTGATGGTCAAGAATTTTATAATGTTCTCGAACAGTTTCGGGAATTTCTGAACCTGTCTGAGCAAGATTTAAAAATTTCGTTACGTTCGCGATGTCAATTTTTTTCGGGCAGGGTTCACAATGGCTGCAATACATACAATGACCTCTCCAGCTTATTTTCGGGAACGATGCAAGAGCAGGCGCGTAATCGCGTTCAATGTCTGAAGCGTTTTCAAAATTCACGCTCTCTTTCAGCTGTTCAAGCGAATGCGCTCCGGCTAACACGCATGACACAGCAGGACGGCTCAGGGCGTATGCTATGCACTGATTCACAGTCAGGGCAGCTCCCGCAGGCGAAAGTTCCGCGTTCAATAAATCTCCGCCTCCGAAACATTTCATTACGGTGATGCCGACTCCGGCACGCTGGCACGTTTCATATAATTTTTGTCTTTCGGGATTCATATTCGTTAAATGTTTTTCGTAATTTTCATCTGCCCAAAGCTCTTCAACGTCTTCGCTGGCGGGCTGTAAATCGTAACACGGATTTACGCTGAACATTAAAACTTCGATTGAACTGCTCTCGACAGCTTTCAATGCAACTTCAGGATTATGTGAAGAAAGTCCGACATGTTTTATTAAACCCTGCGATTTTAATTCGCGTGCATAATCCAAAATTCCGCCGATTTTAATTTTTTCCCAGTCGCTCAGCGCATCGCAGTAATGAATCATTCCGACGTCAATGCAGTCAACATTAAGAAGTTTCAGCATTTCTTTGAAGCCGGCTTTCGTTTCTTCAAGATTTCTCGTGCGTTCATACTGTCCGTTTTTCCAGACTGAACAAAGGTGCGACTGAATTATGAATTTTTCGCGTCTTCCTTTTAATGCTTTGCCGACAGCCGCTCTTAAATCCGGGTCAGGCGAGTAAAGGTCAAAATAATTCACTCCTGCGTCTTCGGCAAAATCAAAAAATTTTGCGCACATCGAATAATTTTCTTCTCTCATTCCCTCACAGCCGAGTCCGATCTCGCTGACTTTCAAGCCTGTGCTGCCGAGTTCACGGTAAATCATAAAATTTTTTCTCCCCTCAAAAAATTTTTAAAAGGAAATTATATATATTAAAGCAGAATTTAAGAAAATCTCGTTTATAATCTTACTTTAAAAATTTTGCTAAAAGGAATTTTTTTTATGAATTTTGATTTTTTTATGGTTGCATCAAATTTGATAAGTCTTTTTGTTTTAATAGCGGTCGGATATGCCGCTGTCCGTTTGGGAGTTCTCGATGAAAATTCTTCACACGTATTCTCTTCGCTGCTGATGAAAATAACTCTTCCGTGTACGATTTTCATTTCGCTTGTTCAAAGAGATTATGATCCGTCTTTCATACGCGACGGAATTACGATTATCATTGCGGGCATTGTTGTTTTCTTAGGCTTGATGTATTTTTCGCGTTACGTTGCCGTTCTGCTGAGAGTTCCTAAAGACTGCCGCGGAGTTTGGGCGTTTACTGCTGCATACACAAATTCCGGATTTATGGGATTTCCGATTGCTCTTGCGATTTTCGGGAGCGAAGGTCTTGCGCTTGCAGTGATGCTGAACATCGCTTTCAATCTTACGATATACACCGCTGGAGCTTTTGAAATTGCTAGAGACAATCCCTCCAGTAGCGGAAATAAAATTAACATAAAATCAATAATTTTCAGCAACATAAATTTCGCAACGCTTTTGAGCCTGATTTTTTATTTCGGTCAGATGAAAATTCCGTCTTCAATTTCAACGCCTCTGAATTATCTTTCAAATATCACAACGCCGCTCTCAATGCTTATGATAGGCATTGCCCTTGCACATTCAAAAGCTTCTGAAATTTTCACGGATATTCATGCATGGACAAACTCGGTGATAGCCCTTTTGATTTATCCGGCGGCAATATGTTTTCTGCTGAAAATTTTCCCGTTAGGTCCCAATCCTATGGTCAGCGCAATTTTAGTTTTAGTCGTTGCGATGCCGGCTGCAAGCGTTACGACTGTGATGTGCGAACTTTATCACGGGAATATAAATTTTGCCGCAAAAGTCATGTTCATTCAAAATTTATTTTCAGTCGTTACAATTCCGTTAATCTGTGCTTTGCTTTAATGTAAGGAGAACGATTTTTATGGCAGACTGGGTTATCGTTGTCGATGATGACATTTCAAATCTAAAAATCGCAGGACATATTTTAAGCAGAAACGGCATGAGAGTTACTGCGCTCAAATCCGGCACGGCACTGCTCAATTATCTTGAAAAAAACGAAAGCCCGGATATTTGTCTTCTTGACATAAAAATGCCGGGAATGGACGGCTTTCAGACTTTGAAAGAGTTAAGAAAACGCGAGAAACCCGGACGATTCCGAAGAAGCTGAGACAGCAGGACTTTCACTCGGAGCAATGGACTTTATAACGAAACCCTTTGTGCCTGATGTTTTAACCCTGAGAGTACGGCACAGCATAGATTTAATCCGTCTTCAGCGGAATCTTTCACAGCTTGTCGAGTTAAAAACAGAAGAAAACAGAAAACTTTTTATTCACGTTGTTTCAGCTCTTGCCGCCGCGATTGACGCTAAAGACCCGTACACTAACGGTCATTCGGCGAGAGTTGCGGAATATACAAAAGAAATCGCAAAACGTTACGGATATACCGAAAAACAGCAGGAAGATATTTATGTCGCAGGACTTCTTCACGATGTTGGAAAAATCGGAATACCCGATGCAATCATAAACAAACCTTCAAAACTTACAGATGAGGAATTTGAAATCATAAAAACTCATCCGGCGATGGGCGCACGGATTCTGGAGACTATAAAAGAAATGCCGTCTCTTTCAGAAGGCGCAAGATGGCATCACGAAAAATTCGGAGGCGGAGGCTATCCCGATGGTCTTGCAGGCGAAAAAATTTCTGAATTTGCGCGCATTATAGCTGTTGCGGATTCTTACGATGCCATGGCAAGCCGCCGCAGTTACAGAGACGTACTCCCTCAGAATGTTGTCCGCGAAGAAATAGAAAAAGGCAAAGGAACTCAGTTTGATCCGAAATTTGCTGATATTATGCTGCAAATGATTGACGAAGATAAAAATTACACTATGAAAGAATAAATTTGCGATGATAAACATTATAAGAAAAATTATACGCCCTTTTATAAAACGCGCTGTTAAAATCTGGCAGCTGCTGGGAAACTCTGTTTATGAAGGCGAACGCGGCAGACAAAATCTGAAAACCATCGCAGCTATTTCTACAATCATGGAAATACCTGCGCTTATAGGTGTTATAAAATATTTTTTTACGCCCTTGCGTTCATTTGCATTGGGCTGTATGGTTTATTTCATTCTCAATCTCGCGGTTATTTATTTATCAGTTGTTAAAAAAGACCGTGAAGCTGCTGTGAAAGCCGGAGTTATTCTTGCTCTTACGGTCTGCATGAATATAGCTTTTTTTGCAAGAAACGGTTTTGCGGCTGCGTGGACTTTGGTTTTTCCTTTGATAATAAGCTATCTTGCCAGCGTCCGTCTTGGGATTTTATGTTCCGCGTATTTAACTTTTTTGTTTATGATTTTATACTGGACTCCTTTAAGATT
>CAJODX010000112.1:4277-7904 GCA_905233295.1 uncultured Synergistales bacterium
TCAACATACTGAAAGAGTTCAGATATGAAAAAAAACTTGAAGCCGCAAAAAACGCAGCTGAAGAAGCTAACCGAGCAAAAAGCGATTTCCTTGCTAATATGTCCCACGAACTCAGAACGCCTCTTAATGCCGTGCTGGGTATGGCTGAGCTGATTCTTCGGGACTGTCAAAAAGCAGTAAACACGGTAAGAAAAAATTCAAAAACTTCGAGGAATATCGAACAAATTATTTCATACGCCGGAAATATTGAAAGCGCTGGAAATAATCTTCTTTCAATCATTAATTACATTCTGGATTTTTCAAAAATCGAATCGGGAAAAATTGAAATTGCCAGCGCAAAATACAGATTAAGCTCCGTTCTGAATGACCTTAACATGATTTCTCTCATGGCAAACGCTAAAGGTCTTGAATTTAAAATCGTTGCCGATGAAACTCTCCCTGATGTCTATCTCGGCGATGAAATGCGCGTAAGGCAGATAATGCAAAATATTCTTACCAACGCTGTCAAATATACTGAAAAAGGCAGTGTGATTTTTTCAATCGAAAGAGCCGACGGAAAAGGCTTCAGCAATGTTATTTCGGGAGATACAGTCGATTTGAAAATTACGGTTCAGGACACCGGCATCGGAATAAAAAAAGAAGATTTTGAAAAAATTTTTAAGCGTTTTGAACGTACTGACGCGGCAAACAACAGCGGTGTTGAGGGTACGGGGCTTGGGCTTGCAATCGTTCAGCGTCTTTGCGGCATGATGAACGGCACGATAGAACTTGAAAGCGAATACGGAAAAGGCTCGACTTTCACGGTCATAATCCCTCAGACAGTGATGTTCAGCGAACCTCTCGGGGATTTCAGCGAAAAAGCTGAAAAAAATTTCCTTGACCCTGAAAACGATCAGGATTCTTTCCGCGCACCGGAAGCCAGAATCCTTGTCGTAGATGATACAAAACTTAACCTCACCGTTTTTAAAGGTCTTTTAAAGGACACTGAAATAAAAATCGACACGGCATCAAGCGGAGAAGAGGCATTGATTTTATCCGCTAAAAATGTTTACGACATCATTTTTATGGATCAGAGAATGCCGAAAATGAACGGCACTGAAACTTTGCAGCGTATCAGGAAACTTCCGGAAAAAATAAATTTTGAAACGCCCGTTATCTGTCTGACTGCCGATGCGATTTCCGGCGCAAAAGAAAAATATATTTCAGAAGGTTTCAATGATTATCTGACAAAGCCGATTGTAGGTGAAACCCTTGAAAAAATACTCATAGCGTATCTTCCTGCGGACAAGGTGAAATTTGAAGCCGCTGAAAATCAGGAACAGGAATTTGTTTCGGATTTTGAGGAAGATGATATTTACAAGCCCGTCCGTGAAGCCGGAATAAATCCGGAAGTCGGATTAAAATACTGTCTTAACGATGAAAAATTTTATATGTCCGTGCTGTCGGAATATTCGCAGAGTGCTGAAGAAAAAATTTCGAAGTTGCAAAAATTTTTTGATGCTCAGGACTGGGAAAATTATTCAATTCTCATTCACTCTGTTAAAAGCACATCGAGAATGATCGGAGCTGTGGAACTCGCTGAAATTGCCGCGGGGCTGGAAAAAAATGCGAACGGAAAAGACAGCAGTGTCATATTCAATGAACACGGGAAAATGAAAAATCTTTATAAAAAAACGGCTGAAGCGATTCGTTCCCTGTGCGGAACAGAAAACTCAGAAATAATTTTAAATGATGACGATGAAGAAATTCTTGAATTTTTCCCCGAAGCTTGAGAAAATTTCTGCATTAAACTTAAAACTGAAAGGAAAATTTTGAACAGTGAACTGTAAAAGATTCCCTCTGGGAGCGTTGTGGACAAACGGATATTTATTCTGGGACGATGAAACACGCGATGCCTTTTTTGTCGATCCGGGCGGACATACAAAAGACGTTCTCGACTTTATCAGGGAAAATAATCTTAATCTGAAAATGATTTTGCTCACTCACGGGCATATTGACCACATAGCCGGAATCCATGAGCTTGTGCCTTTTGTCGGCGATAATATTTATATAGGAAAGAACGATGCTTTTATGCTGAAAAATCCTTCGCATAAACTTCAGGCTTTGCTTGGTGTGAACTGCGACGGACTTGAAAATTTCAAAACTGTTGACGAAGGCAGCGTGATAGATTTTCCGGGCTTTAAAATTAAAGTCATGGAAACTCCCGGACACACAGAAGGCAGTGTCTGTTATTTCATCACGGACAAAGACGGACATAATATTTTAGTTTCCGGCGATACTCTTTTTGCTCAGAGCGTCGGACGTACAGACCTTGAAGGCGGAGACAGCCTTAAACTTGAAAATTCTCTGCGAAGGCTCGCTGAACTCCATGACAGCCTTCATGTTTTGCCGGGACACGGACCTGACACCAGCATAGGTGAAGAAAGAGAATTAAATCCGTACTGGATCAGATGAAAAAAAATGCCGCCCTTTAAAACGGCGGCTTTAAATTCAAAAATTTCTTACAGCCATCGCGGCTCCGATTAATCCTGCCTTGTAGCCGAGTGTGCATGTTACGATTTTCGGAAGTTTCAAGCCCTTGAAAACCTCTCTTTCGACTTTCACGCGCAAAGGTGCAAGAAGTCTCTCGCCCTGTTTGGCAATTCCTCCTCCGAGGCTTACGACTTCAGGCAAAAGCCCGTTGATTAAATTTGCAAGCCCGCAGGCTAAATATTCAAGATATTCATCAATGACTTTCGCAGCAGTTTCATCGCCCCTGTCAGCAGCGTTGAAAACAGTAAGACCGCTCACAGCGCCTTCGAGTTTCGCAGTTTCAGCTAAAATTCCGCCGGGATTTTTTTCGATTGCCTCTTTCGTCATGTTGATAAGTCCTGTTGCCGATGAATAAGCCTCGAAACAGCCGCGTCTTCCGCATGTGCATTTACGTCCGTTGTAGGCTATGACCATATGACCGAACTCGCCGGGAAAAATTTTTTCGTTGATGACAACGCCTGAGCCTACGCCCGTTCCGAGTGTTATGATTAACGCACTCTTTGCGCCTTTTGCACTGCCCGCAACGACTTCGCCCAGAGCCGCAGCGTCAGCATCGTTCGCGAGTTTCGCAGGAATGTTCAAAGCCGCGCTGATTTTTTCACAGATATGAAAATCTTTCCAGCCTAAATTGTAGTTTCGGATTACTATTCCGTTTTCCGTGTCGATAGCTCCGGGTGAGCCGAGACCGACAGCACGGATTTCTTTCAAATCAACTTTTGAGTTTTCGATTGAATTTTTTATCGCGCCGATAATATCTTGCAGGACTGTATCCTGAGGTCTGTCTGCGCCAGTGGGAACGCTGAACTCGCTGATGATGTTTCCTTTTTCGTCAACAACGCCTGTTTTGAGGTTTGTGCCGCCGATGTCAACGCCGATATAATACGCCATTTTTTTCGCTCCTTAAGGAATTTTATTAAAAATTTTTTGAATTATATAACAATATTTTTCAGAAAATTTGGGATAGATACTGGATGAAAAATCTGGAATCGTTTTTATTTTTTTATTAAATCCGGCGTGAACACTCGCGACTTCAGTCGTGAGATGAAACGCCCCGTATATTTGAATTTTTAAAATTTAGTGTATAATAATTTTGCT
>CAJODX010000113.1 GCA_905233295.1 uncultured Synergistales bacterium
TACCGTAAAGTGGTTTAACGAAAGCAAAGGCTACGGCTTCATCACAGTTGACGACGGCAAAGATGTCTTTGTTCATTACAGCGCAATTCAGGGCGACGGATTCAAGACTCTCAACGAGGGTCAGAAAGTTTCCTTCGACATCGTCAACGGCGAAAAAGGTCCGCAGGCAGCCAACGTAACCAAAATGTAGTTTGAACGAGTCTCCTGCCTACCGCGTAACCAGATGTAATCAGCAGCAGATTTTCATAACTTCAGAAAAAAATCAAGAGCTTGTGTTTTTATCACAGGCTCTTTTTAATTAAGAAAATTTTTTTAACGAATGCAGATTAAAAGCAAAGTGCCTTCGTTTAAAAAAACTTCAGCGTAATCTTCTGAGATTTCGTTGCTTATCCCGTATTGAAATTCCGGAGTTATTTCAGCGTCATTCAGATTATATTTCGCGCCGCTAATAGAAATTCCGCGTGCCGTTCCTGCGATGTTGAGCAATGAAAAAAATTTCCAGCCGCGTTGAATTTTTATTTTTTCTCCGGCTTTTATGATTTTCATCTCTGAATAATCGTCAATGATTTTTGCGTTTTTATTTCGATTTGCAAGCATTAACAGAGCGTAAATATTTCCCAGATTGTGATCCTGCCGCCCGCCCGTTGCGCCTGTCAAAATAAAATCTTCAAAACCGCGTCTCAATGCTTCTTTAACAGCAAAAATCGTGTCCGTGTCATCTTTCACGACAGGAAGGACAATGACGTTTCGCAAATCTTCCGGCTTTTCGTGCGAATCAAAATCCCCGATGATTAAATCCGGTTTGAAACCAAGATTTTTTTCGTGTTTAAGACCGCAGTCGCAATAAATAAAAAAATCTTCGGAACTGAAATATTTTTTGATTAAATCATAATTTTTTATTTCAGCTCCGCCGATGATAACGCAACGTTTCATTCTTTAAAGAAAATCCGTGTAATAGTCCGCGACTTCAATGATTTTTTCGCGTTCGTCTTTATTGGAATCATCTTCGACGCCGAATGTTATGAACCCCGCGCTCTTTGCTGTCTCAAGAGCAAACAGAGAATCTTCAAAAACAGCAATGTTATGAGGTTCAAGTCCGAAAAATTTTGCGCATTCCATATAAATTTTTTTTTCGCGTTTGTTCGTTTCGAGTTCTGAACAAGTGAAAACGGCGTCAAAATAATCCGCTATTCCGTTGCGTTCGAGTGCGGCGTTTAATAAAACTCTGTCGCCTGATGTTGCTATGACCATAGGAATATTTTTCTGCCGCATTGACTCAAGAAAATTTTTAACTCCGTCTTTCAATCCGACTTCATCAATGTAAAAATCCTGAATGATTCTCACAATGCCGTCACGGATTTCCTGCAAAGTTTTTTTCAGTTCATATTTATTTTTAAGATACATGCAGCCTTCTTCAAGGCTTAAATGCGAGAGAATTTCAGATAAATTTCTTTCGGGGTCAACGTCAATGCTGCGCAAATATCTTCCGCCAAGCTCCTTCCATATGTACATGGAATCGAGCAAAGTCCCGTCAGCGTCAAAAATGATTGCCAATAGAGAATCGTTTTTCATTCAAATTAAGCGTCCTAAATTTTTTTTAATTCACAGTTGCGAATAGCGCATCTATTATAGCGTAGCGACTTCTGCAAATAGTTTAACAAGCCCCATGAAAATCAGTTAATGAATTGAAAGAAAAAATCGAAAAGTTATCGAAAAATTTTTCTTTGTGAAATTTTATGAATGCTAAATTTTTTTTATGTTTTTGTTGTGGCAAAAAATTTTTTTTCACCTAATGATAATATAATAACAAATTACCCTAAAAGTTCCAAAGAAAGGATTGTGGAAAATTGAAAGTTGTAAAAATTTTTATCGTGTCGTTTTGCATTTTATTGCTCTCTTTCACTCAGGTATTTGCAGGAGTTTCATATGAAAACGGACTTTACATTGTAAATGACGCGAAAGGTCAGGCGAAAATAGCTGACGGCAAAAAAGCGGTCGCACGTGAAAAAGCTAAACAGGAAGCATTGCGCGATGCTCTTGAAAAAGCGATGAACACATGCGTTCCCGGAATTGAAAAAAATCAGGAATATTCTGCACTGCGCGAAAAAGTATTCTCAAAAACCTCATCTCTTGTCAAAAATTTTAAAATTACCGGCGAAAACACAGACGGTGATACTTTGACATTGAACGGCATCTGTCAGATTCACGAAAGAAAACTCGATGACGTTCTCGGACCTCAAATAATTTCAATGTTGGGGAATCCCAGAGTTATGATAATTGTTGATGAAAAAGTCGGTAAGGAAGCCCCTTTTATTTCAACAGTCGAGGGTGAACTGTTGCGTATATTTGAACGTGCGGGATATTTGATTGTTGATCCCGATCAGGCAAAAACACTGCTCAATCTTGACCCTCAAAAGGCTTTTAACGATCCGTCTCTGATAGGCGGTGCCGCAAGAACATTGAGAGCCGACATTATAATCCTTGCCCGTGCCGTTGCAGGTGCTTTCGCGAATCAGAAAATTCACGGAATCAATCTTTACGGTGTAAGCGGCACTGTTCAGCTTAAAGCGGTTTTGACACAGACAGCTTATCAGATAAGCTCGAAAACAATTTCAGGCGGAACAGGCAAAAAACCTGCTCAGTCAGTCAGCGGAGGAGCAGAAAGAATTTTTAAATCGTCAGTTGCTCAGGCTGCTGAAGAAATAATTTACAAAATAGCTTACAGTATGGCTTCGGCTGGTTCTGCGTTAGGCGGCACGACCATAAATGTCAAGATTGCCGATGCTGATTTCAAACAATCCGAAGCAATCAAGAAAAATCTGCGCGAATTTATTGGAGACGGCGGAGAATTATTCACACGTTCATTCAAAAACGGCTTGCTTGAAGTTGATCTTGTTTCATCAAAAAGCGCTGAAGAAATTGCTTCGTTCCTTTCGGATTTCGCAAAAATCGAAAGTTTCACGCCTCAGAATTTATCCGCACGAATAGCATCAAAAGAACAGGTTAAAACTGTAGTTGCTGATAAACCAAGTCTTGTGATAAATATCCGAATTGAAAATGTCAGATGGAAAAACGATGCTATGGACATTGAAAACGGAATAAAGAATTTTATCGGTCCGTCAGGCGAAGTCAAAAGCGTTTTTGATTCACCCGCAGTGAATCTGAGCGTAACATACGAAGGCGAAATTCCCGAGGGTAAAGATGCCGCTGCAATAAAAGAATACCTCGAAAGAATCAGCATACGTATCGACAACACAACAGAAAATTCTCTTCAGGGCTGGCGAAAAGGCTGGCTGTAAAAAAAATCTGAAAAAATGAAATGAGGAATGAAAATTGGCAAAGAAATTTTTCGCTGTATTCTTAATTTTAAGTCTTGTTATGACAACGGCATTTTCCGCTGAAGCCGCAAAGAAGAAAAAAACTCCGCAAAGAACCCAAAATGTTTCGTCTGTTCCGGATTCTGTCCTGCCTGAACTCTCGCGACAACTGTTGCAGCACAGCTGTAACTTCCGTTAAGTTTTAAAATTCCCTCAACATTACCCTGCAAAGCATATCTTGC
>CAJODX010000114.1 GCA_905233295.1 uncultured Synergistales bacterium
TACGATCAGGCTTAATAACGGACGCGTCGGGAAGGCTTTGTTAAATTAAAATTCAAATTTCCGGCAAAGAATTTTCAAAAAAAAGCTTCGTTTGGTTTACAGCAAAAAATCAAACGGAGCTTTTTATTTTTATTTTTTTCAGCCGCGAGAGAGTTTTCTTCATCGCCTTTTTCGTTAAAAAAATTTTAAAAGTCAGTAAAAGTCATTAAAAATTTTTCGTAACTTTTTCGGATTTGATTAATAAAAGTCAGTAGTATAATTTGCCTCGTTGCGGTTGAAAATAAACTGTAAAAGAAAAATCAAAATAAAAAAATAAAATAAAAGGAGAAGATTTAAAATGGCAAGAGATATGTTTTATCCTGTTATGAGAAAAATGATGGAAGATCCGATGGATATGTTCGACAGACTTGGTTGGGGAATTACTGAACCGTTTTTTGAAAAAGGATTTTCAGGTTTCGGAGCAAAGGTTGACTTATACCGCAAGGACGGGAAAATTTTTGTTGAAGCCGAACTCCCGGGCATCGCTCCTGAAAATGTTGACCTTCATGTCTATTCTGACAGACTTACGCTCTCGGCGGAGAAAAAATCAGAGACAAAAGAAGGCGGCAATGACAAAAATTATTTCAGATCCGAAAGAAGCTGGGGCAAAGTCGAAAGAGTTATTTCGTTCCCAGCTGAGGCTGACCCTGAAAGCGCAAAGGCAAATTTCAAAAACGGCGTTCTGACCATCGAAGTTGCCGAAAAAGCTCAGGACAAAGCACACAAAAAAGTCAGCATAACCGCCGAAGCTTAAAAAAAAGAAACAAAGAAAATTTTATCCACGTGCAGGAATCAGGGAAAAATTTTCAATCCCCCGACTCCTGTTTTTTTTCACTCAAAATTTTTTGCCCATTCAAAAATTCCAAGCGCAGCAGCAACTGAAGCATTCAGAGAGCCGGCACTCTCTTTTTTAATCGGAATTTTCACAAGCATGTCGCAATTTTCAATCACAAGCCTTGACAGTCCCGAACCTTCAGCACCGACAACGAGTGTGCAACGTTCCGGAAGTTTTTCTTTCCATATCGAAACATCTGACTTTTCACTCAGCCCGACAACCCAAAAATTAAATTCTTTTAATCTTTCTATTGCCCGCGTGATGTTGGCAACCTGAATCAAAGGCAAACGCAATGAAGCCCCTGCGCTCGTTTTTATAACGGTGTCATTCGGACTTGCCGAACGCCGTTTTGCGAAGATGACCCCTGATGCTCCTCCTGCCTCAGCCGAACGGATAACCGCGCCGAGATTGTGGGGATCTTCAATGTGATCCAGCACAACGAGCAGAGACGGGGATTTTTCATCGAGAGTTTTCAAAAATTCTTCGAGTTCGAGCGTTTTCGTTTCCGTGAGTTTGCATATCACTCCCTGATGACGTTCGCCGCCGGAAATTTTATCGAGGGCTTCGGGCGCGGCAATCTGAAAAACGATTCCGTTGTCGCGTGCAGCCTGTAAAATTTCGTCAAGGAAAGGCGGTTTAACGTTATTTGCGATTAACAATGTTGAACACCGTTCGGGAGTTTTTAAAATTAAATCCAAAACGGGTTTACGCCCGCGGCAGAATGAAAACTCAGAATTATTTTTCATAATTTTTAATTTTTCTCAGGATAAAGTCCGAATTTTGAAAGCCCCGTGCGTCCCTGTTCAAGTCTTGAAAGAGCGAGCGGCATAAGCTCAACTAAAATGTAATTGTCGTGAAGCCTTATAGCTCCGACTTCGCTGCGTTCAACGTTTAATGATGTGCAGAAAGCGTTTAATATCTGCCCGACATTTTTATCTCTGCTGTTCGTGAATTTTCTGAACGAGCCTTTTGGTCTTGAAATTTTTTTGCCCCTGACTGAATGTTCGGGGTTTGTTCCTGTTTTGTCGCGCTTGAATGAAGGTTTTCTGTTGCGTCTTTCGAGTTCGTGAGCGAGTTCTCTGTCCAGACTGTAACCTTTGTTGCGTGTACTGAGAACAGAGAGTAGCTTTGCTATTATGATTTTCGGTTCGGCACGCTGAATTAAATCATTCGCCCATTCGACACATTCTCCGAAGTCAGCGTCAACGGGTGCGGCAAAAATTTCCTGTTCCGCAGAGCCGCGCCATGCCTCACGGATTTTGTTAATGTCGGGAATATCGAGCCATTCAGTTTTTATTTGAGTTCCGCGCAGCATTTCACGGAATCTTCCAAGCTCAGGCGGTGATAACAAAACTATATTCACGCCCTCATGTCCTGCACGTCCTGTACGTCCGCTACGGTGAATGAAAGTCTCTCTGTCGTCAGGAAGTCCAAGCTGAATAACATGGCTGACACCATCGATATCAAGTCCGCGTGCTGCAACGTTCGTAGCAACAAGGCAAGGCACAGAGCCTGACTTAAACGACGCTAAAACTGCGTTGCGTTCGCCCTGAGTCATATCGCCCTGCAAAGCTGCAGCACTGAAGCCGTGATCTTGAAGACGCTGGGCAATTTCGATTGATTCCATTTTTGTGTGGCAGAAAACAAGACTTCGAGAAGGATGTTCCCAAAGTAAAATATCAACAAGACCTTCAAATCTTTTTTTCGACGGAATTTTGTAAACTCTGTGCAGAATATCTTCGTGCTGTTCGTCTTCTTCGTCAACAGATAGCATTAAAGGTTCAAAAAGATATTTGTCCGCGAGTTCCCGTACTTCATCGGGCATTGTCGCGGAAAAAAGCCACCTTCGACCGCCGGGGATCGCTCCGAGAATATCTTCGAGTTCTTCACGAAATCCCATATCGAGCATCAGATCGCCTTCATCTAACACAACTGTTTCAATTTCGCCCGTTGCGAGCGAACCGCGCTGAATATGATCGCGGACACGTCCCGGAGTTCCGGCAATGACAGCCGCGCCGTGTTTAAGAGTTCTGAGCTGAGGATAAATATCCATGCCGCCGACAAGAGAGGCAACTGAAATTTTCAGAAATTTTCCTAAAAATTCAGCTTCATCTGCGGTCTGTTGAGCAAGTTCGCGGGTCGGTGCCAAAACGAGAATCTTCGGGGCACGTTCGCCAAATTCAATTTCCTGAAGCAAAGGCAGAAGGAACGCTAAAGTTTTCCCAGAACCTGTTTTTGCTCTGACGATTAAATCATTGTCCAAATCTTCCTGAAGTGAGAGTACCCTGTCCTGAACTTCCATAGGTGTTTCAAATCCGCGCTGTTCAAGAGCCCTCAATAATTCTTTTCTGAGTCCGTAAGAATAAAAATCTTTCAAAAAATTCATTTCCTTAACAATATAATAAATTTTATTTTTCCGGCGGATTTTCTCACACTAAAAAATTCTTTGCAACTTTCAAGCCGATGTGTGATAAAATTCACAAGTTTTGAATTATTTTTTATTTTTATTTATCGAGGAGGAAATTAAACTTATGAAAAAGATTTTAACCTGCGCGGTTCTCATTCTCGCAATGACTTCGAGTGCATTCGGCGCGGCTTTCAAAATCGGAGGCACTGCTCCTCTTACTGGCGGCGCGGCAATTTACGGCAACTCAGCAAAAAACGGTGCTGAAATTGCAGTCGA
>CAJODX010000115.1 GCA_905233295.1 uncultured Synergistales bacterium
GGCAAAACGCGCCATTGAAAATTTATATGCCGTTATCAAAAATTTATCAGGGGCTTTCAACGATGAAGAGAGCGATTTGAATCTGCGCGAAGAAATTGAAACGCGTCTGGGAGCGTTACGAAGATTAAAAAGGCTCTGCAACATTCCTGATGAAAATGAACTTTTGAATTACTGCGATGAAATTTATAAAAATCTCGAATGGCTTGAAAAAAGTTACAGCGAACTCGAAATTTTATCCGCACGCTCGCTTGATGAAAAGAAAAAAGCCAATGCCCTCGCCATGGAAATAAGGCACGCGCGCAGACAGGCTGCGGAAATTTTAGAAAGCCGTGTAAATGATATTCTCGGCGAACTTGCCATGGACGGAGTGAAATTCAAAATAAATTTTACAGGGCTTCAGAAATTAAAACGAAACGGTGCTGACGAAATTGAATTTGTTTTGAGCGACGGAACACGCGAAGGACGTATCGAAAAAATTGCTTCGGGCGGTGAACTCAGCCGTTTATTGCTTGCTTTGCAGTTATCGCTGCCGGATGAATGGCTGCCCCCGACTGTAATTTTTGATGAAGTTGAAGCCGGACTCGGAGGACGAGCTGCTGTGCTGTCGGGAATGCAGCTGAAAAAACTTTCACAAAAATGTCAGGTCATTCTCGTAACTCACGAGGCTTCGATAGCTGCGTTGGGAGACTCGCACATTTTAATTCAGCGCACGGAAGGCGAAACTTGCATGAAAAACATATCCGGTGAAGAACGCGTGAAAGAGATTGCGCGAATGTTATCAGGCTCGCCGGATATGACTGAAGCTCTTGAACACGCGAAAAAGTTAATAAGCTAAATTTTTTTTTGCGAAATTTTTCGGGAACATCTGAAAGTTTCATATTTTTCATGTTTTCTTCTGTTCCGGCACTGCATGCTGTTTCATAATACCAGCATTTGTATTCGATAACATCTAAAACTTCCTGAAGCTCTTCAAGTTCCTGCTTTAAAATTTTTCGCCGTTTTCTGAAAATTTTAAGACGTTTTTCTAAAGATTCATCGCCCTGTTCTGCGGCAGCGATAAAAGCCTTTATATCTTTAATTGAAAGCCCGGATTTTTTCAGACATTCAATGATTTTTAAATTTACGTAATCATCATCATCAAAAATTCTGGCGTTATTTGAGTTGCGTTTCAGTGAAGGCAGCAGTCCCTCCTTGTCATAATATCTCAGGGTCGAAGCCGGAAGATTCGTAAGTTTCGACATTTCTTTAATTGAATAATTCATGTTTTTTCAGCCTTTCTTAACGTTATTAAAACGTTTTTCAAGAAAAATTTTCAAATGTGATATAGCGTAGTTAATATCCTCCGAAAGAGTTTCGGGTGCGCCTTTCATTTGCTCTTTGATTTCCTCGTCGGTGATTTCAACATCAGGAAAAATTTTCCGGCGCGGCTCAGTTTTTCCGGGGGTGAAAAAAACTCCTTTTGTAATTTTCAGCCTGAACTCTCCCTGCGGCATATATCCGAATCGTTTTAAGATTCTCAAAATCGTTCCGCTGGATTTATTTAACATTTCTTCGGCTTTCTTATTGTCAAACGAAACTGAAAGCTCGTTCGCTCCGAGTTTGTAAGGGAATGAATGTCTTGCCAGCGCGGAAGGCAGAACGTCCTGCCACGAATTTTTCAGATTTTCAAGAATCTTTAAGCGCAGAGCAGCTTCCGGAAAAAGATACTCAGCATTGAGATAAAATTTTTCGTTTTCGTTAATCATTGTTTCCTTTTTTTCGTTCGTTCCGCGAGATTATCACTGAAATTAACTGAACGTCCGCAGGTGTTACGCCGGAAATTCTCAGCGCGTGTCCAAGCGATTCAGGTCTGAAATGTTTTAATTTCTGAAGACATTCCGCACGGAGTCCGATCACGGAGTCGTAATCAAAATTTTCGGGAATTTTTGCGCTGTCAAAATTTTTCATTTTTTCCGCAACTCTTGCTTCACGTTCAAGATAGCCAGTGTAGCGCAGTTCCGTTTCAATGTGAGAAATTTCCTCGCGTGAAAGATTTTTTTCGGACGGCGAAATTTTTTCGATTAATCTGTAATTCACACCGCGGTGTTTTATAAAATCCGCGAGTGTCATTGTATCGGCTAAAATTTCTGCTTCGTGTTCTGCACACAGAGATTCGATTTCTTTTGACGGCGAAATTTTTGTTGACTTAAGACGCGAAATTTCTTCGTTTTCATTGTCAAACCTCTGTTCAAGAAATTTCCATTTTGCATCGTCAATCAAGCCTGCCGCACGTCCATATTGCGAAAGTCTGTGAGCAACATTGTCCCAGCGTAAAAGCAATCTGTGTTCGCATCGGCTCGTCAGCATTCTGTAAGGCTCGTCAGTGCTTTTTGTTGTCAGGTCATCGGCAAGAACTCCGAGATAAGCTTCATCGCGTCCTAAAATCAAAGGCTCGCGTTCAAGAACATACATAGCGGCGTTGATTCCGGCTAAAAGTCCCTGTGCTGCGGCTTCTTCATAGCCTGAAGTTCCGTTGACCTGTCCTGCGCAGAAAAATCCCGAAATATTTTTATTTTCGAGAGTGTGTTTCAGCTGGTCGGGAAGAAGATAAACATATTCGATACCGTAGCCGGGTTTTATAATTTTCGCGTTTTCACAGCCCGGCAACGAATGAATCATTTTTACCTGCACATCGTAAGGAAGGCTCGTTGAAAAATTCTGAACGTAAACTTCATTCGTGTTCAGCGAAACAGGCTCAAAGACTATCGGGTGTGTTATGTGGTCGGGGAATCTTAAAAATTTATCTTCAATGGACGGACAGTATCGCGGTCCGTGAGCTTTAACGTCTCCTGTAACGAGCGGCGAACGTTTTATATTTTCCGATAAAATTTCGTAAGTCTCTTCGGTCGTTCGTGAAAACCAGCACGCATATTTTGATGTGTCGTAAATTTTTCCTTCGCCCCATAAGTCAAAACATAAAGGCTCAGGCTCTGAGAGCTGCGGAGTTGCCTTTGAAAGATCTATCGTGTGAATGTTAAGGCGCGGTGTCGTGTCCGTTCTCATAAGACCTGTTTTTATTCCGAGATTTTCAAGAGATTTCGGCAAAGATTCCGAGTTATTCTGTCCCATAGGTCCAGACTTGAAAGATTTTTCGCCGACAAAGACGCGTCCGTTAAGATAAACTCCGCCGCATAAAACTATTGCTCTTGCGTCATATTTTGCTCCGTGCCGCGTCAATACTCCAGAGATTTTTCCGTTTGAAGACAAAATTTCAACAGCCTCATCCTGATTTATTTCAAGATTTTTCTGCTCCGTCAATAATTTTCTGTAATAAAGCCCGTACATTCCCGGGTCGCATTGAGCGCGCAAAGCTCTGACAGCCGCGCCTTTTGAAGTGTTAAGCCAGCGGATCATCAAAGTCGAAGCGTCCGCAGCACGAGCCTGTTCGCCGCCTAACGCACTGACTTCACGGACGAGATGACCTTTCGCAGGTCCGCCTATTGAAGGGTTGCAGGGCATTAACGCGGTGTTGTCAACGCTCATGTTCAGCATTAAAGTTTTGCAGCCTGCACGTGAACTTGCAAGAGCAGCCTCACAGCCGGCATGTCCGCCGCCGATCACTATAACGTCATAAGAATCATAAAACAGGGAAATTCAGCTCCTTAATATTTCTTGCATCGTAAGGTGTCTGCTGATAGACAAAATAATTCAGCCAGTTTGAATATAATAAATTCGCGCTCGATCTCCATGAGCAGACGGGCTGTTTTGAATCGTCATCGTTCGGAAAATAATTACACGGAATTTGAATCGGAAGTCCTGCCTTTCTGTCGCGCCAATATTCAAGCGCAAGAGTTTCGGGATCATATTCCGAATGTCCGAGAACAAAAATTTGCCGCCCCTCGTTGGTCGAAATGACATAAATTCCAGCTTCATCGCTTTCTGATAAAATTTTCAACGCCGGAATCTTCTGAACATCGCGTTTCATCACCGTGGTATGCCTTGAGTGCGGTACCATGAAAACATCATCGAAGCCGCGAAATAAAATCGAACCTTTACGTGAAACTCTATGGTGGAAAATCCCGAAAAGTTTTTTCGGCAAATGAATTTTAGGCACGCCGTAATGATAATAAAGTCCAGCCTGTGCGCCCCAGCATATATGAAACGTGCTGTGGACGTGGCTTTTGCTCCATTCCATGATGTCGCAGAGTTCGCGCCAGTACATTACGCCTTCAAAAGGCATCTGCTCAACAGGTGCGCCCGTGATGATCATTCCGTCAAAGAAATCATTTTTAACGCTATCGAAATTTTTATAAAACGCAAGCATATGTTC
>CAJODX010000116.1 GCA_905233295.1 uncultured Synergistales bacterium
ATCTGAGCGAAAATTCCCGTAACGTTCACGTGCTGTTGCGTTGAAATGTCGTATGCCGTAACGTATGCAGGATCTGAAAGATGTCCGCCCGAAGCCCTGTATTCCGCTCTCTGTTCGGGAGTAAGGAGTTTGTGCCAGAAATCTCTGTCTTCAAATCCTGTGCCGTCGGTTTTCATTATTCTTCTGTTCCATGACCACGCGAAATTCGGTTCAATGCCTGAGCTTGTGTCGAGCAACATTGAGATAGAGCCTGTCGGAGCGATTGAAAGTCTTCGGCTGTTGCGCATTTTGCCGCTGAATAAATTTTCAAGGACAAAGACGGCATCTTCAAAATCAAATTTTTCGAGCGTGTTGATTAACGTTGCAGGAATTTTTCCTTCTTTGCGCATATCGGCGAGGAGTTCAAAAAATCCGTCTTCATTCGCCGGAAGTTTTGTGCCTTCAAATAATTTTTCCACGAGTTTATGTTCTGGGAAAGAATCTTTGCCAGCGTCTGTTACGATTTTTATGCTCGACATCAGCGCAGAACGTGCGAAAACTCCGCCGAGTTTTTTGCAGAAAGCGCAGAACTCGTCCGAGCCGTAAGCTATCCCCTGCATTATCGAAGCATCGGCAAGCCCCATAATACCAAGCCCGACAGGACGGATTGCGCGTGTTCTCTCGCCTATCTTTTCAAGAGGATACATGCAGGCATCAATGACTAAATCAAGATAATAAATCGACCTGAAAGCCTGCGCGGAAAATTTTTCCCATTCAAAATTTTTATTTTCGTCAACAAACATCTCGACATTGATTGAGCCTAAATTGCAGCTTGTGAAATTCGGCAAAGGCTGTTCGCCGCACGGATTTGTAGCTTCAATCTCCCATTCCGCGCCGAGTTTTAATATATTGTCCTGCCTCGCCCTGTCTATGAAAAAGACTCCGGGGTCTCCTCGTTTCCACGCCGCCTCGCATACGTGATTCATCAGGTCTTTTGCCTTGACCGTCCTGACTGTGCTGCCGTCAACGCGCGAATGAAGCTCAAAATCTTCGTCAGTATGAGCCGCGTTCATCAGCTTGTCTGAAAGAGCAACGGAAATATTGAAATATGATAATTTTCCGTCCTCGGTCTTGCAGTCAATGAAATCGTAAATATCGGGGTGGTCATCGAACAGCATTCCCATTAATGCCGCACGCCTTTTGCCGCCCTGTACAACGACTGCGCCCATTGTGTTCCATGTTTCCATGAAAGATACAGGACCTGAAGCCTTGCCGCCTGTTCCGCCCGCAATTTCCGAGCTGTGTTCGCGGAGATGTCCGAAATTTCCGCCGACACCGCCACCGAATTTGCTGATGATACTCGCGTTCTTGACGCTCTCAAAAATTCCTTCGATGCTGTCAGGCACGGTGATAACAAAACACGCGAAAAGCTGCTGGTTTTTGGTGCGTGAGTCAAAAAGTTTTTTGTAATCCTCAAAACTCATTGTCTCAACGTCTTTGTAAATCAGTTCGCTGAACTCCGGCATAATCGTCAAGCCTGCGCCCGCGCTGAAAAGACACGGTGAGTTAAATAAAAATCTTCTGTTCAGAATGTCATCGGCGATATTTTTTTCCAGTGTCCGAATCCATTCAACAGAGTTGCTGTAATTGACTTCTGCGCTTGCGACCGTTCGTGCCACACGCCGGGCAAATTCCGAAAAAGTTTTTTCTTTTCTGACAGCTTGAATTTCAGCGTCATATCTGCTGACAAAATAACGCTGCTCAAGAAGCCACATCGCGTTTTCAGAGAGAGTTTCGCCAGTCTGTTCCGACTTGATGTCGAAATTGAAATAATTTTTTATATTTTTATTTTTCATAGTCATTTTCTGAATTTTCACCCTTTCAATTAAAAAAGTGTACAAAAAAGACCCCGAGACCTCACATTAAAAAGTCTCGGAGGTTCGTTTGCAGCTGAATTTATAAAATTTTTACGTCTAAATCTTCTTGATTACTTGTTTTCTTTGGTTTTGTCTTCCGCTTTTCCGTAATCAAAAAATTTTCTGCCAAGCTTTACAAGTTTTGATAAAAATCCGTTTTCGGCTTTCACGTCTTCGGCAATTTCAAATTCCATGTGAGCGACTTCAATCGAATCTGAATGCACTGACAATGACGGCACTGAAAGTTTCGTTTCAAGAAGTTCTTTCACGGCATCAAAAAGTTCGCCCTGTCCTGAAAATCTCGCGATAGGCTCAGCCAAAATCAAAACTCCGTTTTCAGGCGCAAGAAGCCATGATTGAATCCCTGCAAAGTCGATCCACATTGATGAAATTGATTCAGTCTCAAGGAGTTCTTTCAATGCGGACTTAATCTCAGGTTTCGCTGTGATGTTGGCGAGTTCGGCAAAATTAATTCCAAGAGAGCCGTCTTTCATCGTTACAAAGCACGAAACAGGGCAGACAGATGAATCAATCTGCAGAACTCCGTCCTGAACTTTATGAAAATGCTGGGATTTTTCGAGAGTTGAGAAAATTTTTTCCGCAGCTCCGTCTGTTCCCGTTTCTGAAATATAAACGCCCGGAATTTTCACGCCTTCAGCTGTAACGTTGTCATTCAGGACAAACGAGAAAGTCCCCGCAAAAAGTTTTACAAGATCGTCTTCTGAAATTCCGAATCTGTTTTTAGCCTGTTTGACGATTTCTTTCCAGACTTTAAGAGCATCGGGATTTATTTTCATGCCTTCGATGTTCAGCATTCCGCCAAGCGCAAATATAGGATTTTTTGCACCGACCGGAATTATGCTGCCGCCTTTGAATTTTTCGCTGTATCTATCCAAGCCTGTGTTTTCAAAAGCTTCTTTCGTGAGAGCGTCTTTAACGTTAGCCGCCATTGACATTAAAAATTTTCCCGGCACACGCATAAAACCGAACTCAACATCAAGAGGCTTGTCAAGATATTTTGAAATTTCTTCAGCGTCTATTTCATCATCTTCGTCAAAGGTGTCGAGAGTTTTCATGTCAAGATGAATCCACGCGAAATCTTTCGGAGCAAATTTTCGGACTTTGTTCGCGAAAAGTCTTGAATTTGAATCTTCAAGGGCGTTCAGTGAAGATTTAACATCATCAGCGGAAAGTCCTGCGATTATCATATTATCCTGAGCCTTTATAAATAATTCGTTATCGACTTTAAGGATATTATCGCCGGCATTTTCGACTTTTATCATGCTTTCAGCAAAAGATGCGATAGGATTGTCTTTGCCGAGAAAAAGTTTTGCGATGTCGTTTGCGCCTGCAGAGCCTTCAGCAATTTTTTTCACAAAAGGTTCAGCTTCGGGCTTGACGGTGAAAGCCATTTTAAAAATCGGCACAGTAGCTTTTTCGCCTGCAACACCAGCAAGCAGAGCCGCGGATTTTAACGGAGTGTTCTCTGCAAACGCGCTGAGCATTTCGACAACGCCGAGAATTTCGTTTGACTCTTCAGACGCAAGAATCAACGGCATAAAAATGTCAATGTGTTCTTTTGAAAACAGCCATTGAGTTTCAGAACCGCGTAAAAAGATTCTTCCGGACATGGCGTCAATGCGTCCTCGACTTCAACGGCAAACGCTGAAGCCGTAAATACAAAGACGCATAAAAACACCGAAAGCAAAAACTTTTTAGTTTTCATTAAAAATCTCCTAGTTTTTCCAGGCAGTGTAGATTTCAAGGAAAGAGCCGGGCTTTAATGATGCACCTCCAACCAGTGCGCCGTCGATGTCTTTCATTGAGAGAAGCTCTTTTGCGTTTGAGCCTTTAACGCTACCGCCGTAAAGAATAACGACTTTCGGATCGCCGATTAATTTTCTGCTCCATTCGCAGACTTCCTGAGCCTGTTCGCTCGTTGCGGATTTTCCTGTTCCGATTGCCCAGACGGGTTCGTAGGCGTAAATAATTTTCGCGACTTCTTCAGGTTTAAGTCCTTCAAGCGCACTTTTAAGCTGACGCTCCATGACTTTAAATGTGTTGCCGCCCTCGCGTTCTTCGAGAGTTTCACCGTAGCAGAGAACAGGAATCATTCCTGCGTCAAGAACAGCTTTTGTTTTTTTAGCGATCATTTCATCAGGTTCGCCGAAAATATGTCTGCGTTCGCTGTGTCCGAGAATGACGTGAGTTACGCCGATTTCCGCAAGCATCGGGATTGAAACTTCGCCGGTGAATGCGCCCTTAGGTTCAAAATAAACGTTCTGTGCGCCGAAGACAACGCCGGTTTTCTTTGCGCCTTCAGCCAGTGCCCAGAGAGACGTGAACGGCGAGAAAACTCCGACTTCAAGATCTGAAGCGGGTTTGTAAATTCCTGCGAACTCATCGAAAAATTTTTTTGTTTCCGCAGCGGTCATATTCATTTTCCAGTTGCCGTAAAGATAAATTTTTTTGCTCATTTTTATTTTTTCCTTTCTGAAATTTTGTCAGGAATGAGAGATTTTTTCACTCCTGACTTTTTATTTTATTTTATGCTCTGAACGGTTCCATGCCCGGAAGTTTTTTGCCCTCGCAGTATTCAAGGCTTGCACCGCCGCCCGTTGAAACGTGTGAAACTTTGTCCGCGACTTTAAACTGGCGTACCGCGCTTGCCGTATCACCGCCACCGATAACGGAGATCGTTCCATGTTCCTGAGTCATCTTTGCAACGGCTTCAGCAAGATATTTTGTGCCTTCTGCGAATTTCGGATCTTCAAAAACTCCCATAGGACCGTTCCATAAAATCGACTTTGCGCCTTCAAGAGCCGCAGCAAATTTTTTCGCTGTCTCAGGTCCGATGTCGAGTCCCATTTTATCAGCAGGCATTGCATCGCTCGTAACGACTTCTGTGTCTGTTGCGTCCATTGCCGAAGCTACAACGCTGTCAACGGGAAGAAGAATTTTCACGCCTTTTTCAGCGGCTTTCTTGAGAGTATCTTTTGCAAAGTCAAGTCTTTCTGTGTCGCAGAGAGATTTGCCGATTTCTTTACCCTGAGCCTTGAGGAACGTATAAGCCATTCCGCCGCCGATTAAAATCGTGTCAGCCTTATCGAGAAGATTTCCGACGATTGCGATTTTATCGGAGACTTTCGCACCACCGAGAATCAAAACATACGGTTTCGCAGGATTTTCGCTGACTGCGCCGAGCATTTCGCCTTCACGTTCAAGCAGATCGCCGGCAAAAGCTTCTTTTACAAACGGGATAACACCGCATGTCGAACAGTCGGCACGATGTGATGCGCTGAATGCGTCCATAACGAAAACGTCAAAGGGAGCAGCCATTGCCTTGGCAAAATCCGGATCATTTTTCTGCTCTTCGGGGTGGTAACGTGAATTTTCAAGTACGACAATTTCGCCGGGGTTCAATGCGTCAACAGCCTTCGCAACTTTTTCGCCTACGCAGTCATCTACGAACACGACTTTAAGTCCGTAAGCTTTTTCAATGTCGGGAACGATCTGTGAGATTGAGAACGCCGGATCGACTTTGCCTTTCGGACGTCCGAAATGTGAAACGAGCGCGACTTTTGCTCTTGCGTCGATCAGTTTCTTCAGCGTACTCCAATGGGCGCGGATACGTGAGTCATCTGTAACTTTGCCGTTTTTGAAAGGAACGTTGAAATCAACTCTCATTAAAACTTTTCTGCCGGTTACTTCCGCAGGTGTGAACGTCTTGAGCTTCATGTTTATGTCCTCCGTATGAATGAAAATTATTTTTTGAATTTAAATTTTTAAAATTTCCTTCTGTGATATTTTACAGCAGATTTTTTCTTTGAGGCATAATTTTTTATTAAATTCGGCATGAACACTCGCGACTTCAGTCGTGAGATGAAATGCCGCCGTAGACTTTAGTTTCTATAACTAATTGACTTTTTAAAAAAGT
>CAJODX010000117.1 GCA_905233295.1 uncultured Synergistales bacterium
GCCCTGTATCATAAAATTGTCAATGACACGATGAAAGATTACGCCGTCATAAAAATTTTTGTTTGCAAGGTCAACGAAATTTTTGACAGTATTTGGTGCAAGGTCTGAGTAAAGTTCGATTTTGAAATTTCCCATTGTCGTTTCAAAATTTGCGACGGGACGTTTGACTGTTTCGTCTGCAAGAGCCGGAACAGCTGCGAAAGGTATCAGAACTGCACCAAGCGCAAGAATTTCTAATAATTTCATAAAAATTTTTCCTCCTCTTAAAATTCTCGCGACAATAATATCACGTTTGAAAAATTAATCTTGACAAAAAAAGTTGCATATAATATTCTTTCCTGCGTTTTAATTAAGAGCAAACTTAGTCAGAAAAAATTTAAACGAAAGGAGAGAATTAATTTAAATGCGGCTTTCAACGGCGGCTCGATACAGTTTAAGAGCAATGTCTGATCTCTGCATATATCTTGAACGGACAGAAAATCCCGTTTCAGTCAGCGATATTGCAGAACGCCAGAATATTCCCGTGAATTATCTTGAGCAGCTTTTCGGAAAATTAAAACGCGGCGGACTTCTTGAGAGCGTCAGAGGCGCTCAGGGCGGCTATCTTCTTGCAAGACCTGCCGAAAAAATTTCGGTCGCTGATATTCTGAATGCACTCGGCGAGCCTTTCATTTTCGGATCGTGCCAGACTGACAAAGGCTGTGAAAACGCCGTAACATGTCCGACTTTTAATCTCTGGCGGCGCGTGAAAGGTTCAGTCGATGAAATTCTTGAAGCTACGACACTGAAAGATCTTTCCGTAGAAAAAAATTCTCTTCTCGAAAATCTTGAAAATTTTACAGACCCTGAGCGCGAAAAAATAAAAAATTTAGCTCTGAAAAATTTAAGGGAGGATAAAATATAAAAAATGTTTGTCTATATGGATCACACAGCAACGACTCCGACAAGCCCCGAAGTCCTTAAAGCTATGATGCCGTATTTCAGCGAAAATTTCGGCAACCCGTCGAGCGTTTACTCTTTTTCAAGAAAAAGCCGCGCCGCAATCGAAAAGGCTCGTTCCCAAGTCGCAGCAGCATTGAACGCCGATCCTTCGGAAATTTTTTTCACGGGTTCAGGAACAGAAGCTGACAACTGGGCATTGAAAGGCACGCTCGAAAAGGCAATGAAAGCCGGAAAAAATCATTTGATAACGACCTCAATCGAACATCACGCGATTTTACACACGGCTGAATATCTCAAAAAATTTCACGGCGTTGACGTTACATATCTTCCGGTGGATTCAGAAGGTTTCGTCAGCGTTAAAGACGTTGAAAACGCTATCACCGACAAGACAGCTTTAGTCTCTGTAATGTTCGCTAACAACGAAGTCGGAACGATTGAACCCGTCGCGGAGATAGGCGCATTGTGCCGCGAGAAAAAAATTCCGTTCCACACTGACGCTGTGCAGGCTGCGGCTCATCTTGACATTGACGTTAAAGCAATGAATATTGACATGCTCTCGATGTCGGCTCACAAAATGTACGGACCTAAGGGAGTCGGAGCTTTATATCTGAAAAAAGGTTTAAGACCCGAAAATTTTGTACACGGAGGAGCGCAGGAGAAAGGGCGCAGAGCATCAACGGAAAATATTGCCGGTATAGTCGGTTTCGGTGAGGCGATGGAAATTTTGAAATCGCGTCTTGATGAGGACAAAAAAATAAATTCAGAACGCCGCGACAGATTGATTGCAGGACTTCTCGAAAAAATTCCTCACGCGAAATTAAACGGCGCAACAGGCGATAAACGTCTTCCGAACAATATTAATTTCAGTTTCATCGGCGTTGAAGGCGAGACTTTGCTGTTGGATCTTGACGCAAAAGGCATTTCAGCTTCAACCGGCAGTGCGTGTTCGTCAGAAAGTCTTGATCCTTCGCACGTTCTTCTGGCTTTGGGGCTGAAACACGAAATGGCTCACGGCTCGTTAAGATTTACAATCGGAAGACTTACGACAGATGAACAGATTGATTATGTTCTTGATGTTCTGCCTGAGATAGTTGCAAGACGGCGCGCGATGTCTCCTCTGTGGGAAGATTTTTTAAAAACAGTAAAAAATTAAATTAAATTGAAAGGAGCCGAAATAAAAATGGCATTAGATTACAGTCAGAAAGTTATGGATCATTTTATTAACCCTCGAAATGTCGGCGAAATTGAAAATGCTGACGGAATAGGCGAGGCGGGCAATCCGAAATGCGGCGACATAATGAAAATTTACCTGAAAGTCAATCCCGACACGAAAGTTATTGACGATGTAAAATTCAAAACGTTCGGATGTGCATCGGCAATAGCGTCATCGAGTATGGCAACGGAGTTAATCAAAGGCAGAACGATTGAAGACGCATGGAATTTAACAAACAGCGCGGTCGCAGAGGCTCTTGATGGACTTCCTCCGATTAAAATGCACTGTTCTGTTCTTGCTGAAGAGGCAATACACGAGGCACTGAACGATTACAGGGCAAAGAACGGAATGGAAATAATCCCGATGGAACATCACGAAGAGTAAAAATTTCACTGAAGAGATTTTATCGTGTCGCGAAGAACCGCCGCACGTTCAAAATCTAAACGTTCGACTGCCTCCCACATTTCGCGTTCAAGTTCCTGAACCGTCATTTGAGGGGCGGTCTTTTTATTTTTGCCGCGTCCCTGAGATTTTTCGCCGCGTTCTTTTTCATAAGCCGCTGAGAGTTCCGGCGGCAGTAAATCCGAAATATCTTTAGTAATGCTCACGGGCGTTATATTGTGTTCTTTGTTGAAAGAAATCTGTTTTTCACGCCGTCTTTTTGTTTCGTTCACCGCGATTTTTATGCTGTCAGTGAGTTCGTCAGCGTAAAGCAGAATTTTGCTGTTAATATTTCTCGCGGCGCGTCCCATAATCTGAATCAGAGAACGATATGAACGCAGATAGCCTTCGCGATCAGCGTCAAGGATTGCGACAAGGCTGACTTCTGGAAGATCCATTCCTTCACGGAGCAGATTTATTCCGACAAGAACATCAATTTTTCCTGATCTTAAATTAACTCTGCGCGTTCAAACGTATTTAATTCCGAATGAATATATTTCACTTTGAATTTTAATTCTTTTAGATAGTCGGCTAAGTCTTCCGAAGATTTTTTCGTGAGAGTCAGGACTAAAGCGCGTTCATTTTTCTGAACACTGTCTCGGAGTCTGTCTATTAAGTCATCAATCTGAGTCCGTGCGGACGCAATTTCAACTTCGGGATCAGGTATTCCCGTAGGTCTGATAATCTGTTCGACAACAAGACTTGAAGATTTTAATTCATATTCGCCGGGAGTTGCTGAAACAAAAATTGCCTGTTTCATTCGATTTTCAAATTCGTGCCATTCAAGAGGTCTGTTGTCAAGACATGAAGGAAGTCTGAATCCGTTTTCAACGAGAGATTTTTTTCTTGCTCTGTCGCCGTTGAACATTCCGCGAACCTGCGGCAGAGTTATATGAGATTCGTCAACGATGCACAAAAAATCTTCGGGGAAAAAGTCTATTAACGTTCCGGGCGGCTCGCCGTGTTTTCGTCCGTCAAGATAAACGGAATAATTTTCAATCCCTGAACAGTAGCCGGCTTCCTGCAGCATCTCAAGGTCGTATGCTGTGCGGGATTTTATTCTTTGAGCTTCGATAAGTTTTCCGTTATCTTTGAAATTTTTTTCAACGTCTGCAAGTTCGTCCAAAATCAAAGGCACTGAACGTTCAATAGCGTCTGTCTGTGTAACGTAATGCTGCGCAGGAAAAATCGAAGCTTCTTTCACGTTTTCGATTACATGTCCGGTCAGAGGCTCTGTTAAATCTATTTTTTCAATTTCGTCATCAAAAAAAGTTACGCGGACGCAGACATCTTCTTCATATGCAGGGAAAATTTCAACAGTATCGCCACGGACTCTGAATTTTCCGGGTTCAGGAGTGAAATCGCTGCGTTCGTAATAATTTCCAACGAGTTGTGCAAGAAAATCTCTTTGGTCAACTCTTTCGCCGGCTTTAAAAGAGATAATCGCGTTTTCGTAATTTTCTTTCAAGCCAAGCCCGTATATGCAGGAAACGCTCGCAACGACAATGACATCTCTGCGTTCGATTAACGCCTTTGTTGCCGAGAGCCTTAATCTTTCTATTCTGTCATTGACGGACGCGTCTTTTTCAATGTAAGTGTCGCTCGAAGGAATATAGGCTTCGGGCTGATAGTAATCGTAATAGCTGACGAAATATCTTACTGCGTTTTCGGGGAAAAAATTTTTGAACTCGCTGTACAGCTGTGCCGCCAGAGTTTTGTTATGCGCGAGGACGAGTGCGGGTCTGTTGAGATTCGCAATGACGTTCGCAATCGTGAAAGTTTTTCCGCTGCCCGTAACGCCCATTAAAGTCTGAAATCTGTGATTATCTTTAATGCTTTTAGTTAAAGCTTCAATAGCTTCGGGCTGATCGCCTGCCGGAGCCCAGTTTGAATGCAGGATAAAATTTTTATTCATCAAAATTTTTTTCAGTTGTCAATTTCGGACAACGCATCATTAAACATATTAGGGGTGCTGTCAGGGCTTACGAGCAGGAAAACGCGCTCTTTCTCGCCTACGAGATTATATTGTTCTCGCGCAAGATGTTCAATGCCTTCTTTTGTTTTGTAGAACGCGGCTTTTTCTCTGTAAATCCTGACAATTTCCTGTTTACGCGCAAGTTCGGCTTCGCTTTTTGCAATGGCTTCACGAATGCCGGCGATTCTGTCAAGCTCAAACCTGTAATAGCTGACAGTGAGCGCAAGTCCGAGAACAGCGAGTGTTATAAAAAATATTTTTCTGATTGAAATCATAATGATTCCCGGAAATTTTTTACATTCTTTCGGGAGCGTTCACGCCGACAAGCTCAAGACATTTTCTGACAACTTCAGCTGCGGCACACGAAAGTTTCACTCGTCCTGCGGCATCAGGCGCATCAATAATCCTTCCGGAGTTATAGAACGAATGGAACGCACCGGCAAATGACGTTGCATAGCCCGTAAGGACATGCGGCGAAAGAGTTTCGGACGCGGATTTTATTTCATCGGGAAAAGACGCTATCATATCAGCAAGATCGCGGGCTTCTTTGCCGGCGAAAATTTCTTCGGAAATTTTTTCATCTGAAAGTTTCGCGCCGTTTTTTTCATATTCGCGTTTCAGACCGCATACACGTGCATGAGCGTATTGAACGTAATAGACGGGATTTTCGTTGCCCTGTTTTTTGGCGAGATCCATATCGAAATCTATTTTGCTGTCGCTCTTTCGCATTAACAGGAAAAATCTTGCCGCATCGACACCGGCTTCATCAACAACCTCGGCGAGCGTTATAAACTCTCCGGCACGTGTTGACATGTTCACATTTTTTCCGTCGCGAATCAAATTCACGAGCTGAATCAGCAAAACATCAAAATCATCTGGATTTTTTCCCATTGCCTTGATGGCGGCTTTAACTCTCGCGATATAGCCGTGATGGTCTGCACCCCACACATCAATGACTCTTTCAAAGCCGCGTGTTATGAATTTATTTCTGTGATATGCAATGTCGGAGGCAAAATATGTCGGGATTCCGTTTGCTCTGATTAAAACTCTGTCTTTGTCATCGCCGATAGTGTCTTCAGTCTTGAACCATAATGCCCCGTCCTGTTCGTAGGCATAGCCCCGTGTTTTCAAGTCTTCCATTGCGGATTTAACAAGATTATTTTCGTGGAGATAGCCTTCGGGGAAAAATTTATCAAATTTAACGCGGAATTTTTCCAAGTCATTTTTTATTCCGGACATTATTTTTTCGCTTGCGAATTTTTTGAAAAATTCGAGACTTTCCTTTTCGGGCATCTCCAAAAATTTTTCGCCTTCGAGAGAAATTATTTCTCTTGCAATGTCGTATAGATAATCGCCCTTATAGCCGTTTTCGGGAAAAAGAGCTTCATCGCCGCGTCCTAAAATTTCAAAATATCTTGCGCGTGTTGAGCGTCCGAGAGTTTCAATCTGCAAGCCTGAATCGTTGACATAATATTCGCGCTGAACGTCCCAGCCTGTGAATTTCAAAATTCTTGCGACTGAATCTCCGAGTGCCGCGCCGCGTCCGTGTCCGATGTGAAGAGGACCTGTTGGATTTGCGCTGACAAATTCGACCTGGACTTTTTTGTTTTTGCCTAAATCGACAGAGCCGTAGGAATCTCCCTGTTTTAAAGCGTCTTCAATAACATCGGCATAAAATTTTTTATTCAGAAAGACATTTACGAATCCTGCGCCTGCAATTTCAGTTTTTTCGATGTATTCAGAATTAAGATTTTCGGAAATTTTTTTTGCTATGTCGATAGGTTTCTGCCTAAGAATTTTTGCGAGTTTCATTGCCGCGCTTGAAGCTCTGTCTCCGTGTCCTTCGTTACGCGGTCTTTCAAATGCAAAATCTGAAACGTCTTCAACTCCGAGAGATTTTATTGAATTTTTTAATGCATTTGGTTACTGCAAAATTTTCGCCTTTCAATTTAACTTTTCTCCTTTTGAATTGCATGGATTATAGCACAATGAAGCTTCACCTCGATGGCTCAGCCGCAAACAATAAAAAAACCGACAGACTTGTGAAATCTGCCGGAAAAATTTTTATCGAAAAATAAATATTTTTGAAATCTTAACGAACTTTTCTGCGAATGTATAACGTACACGCAGTGAAGGCAATTGCCAGCATTCCGGTTAATGTACCGAAACCGCCGTTACAGCCTGCGCCGGAAGGTCCGAGAGTTGAATCGCCGGAAGTCAGAGATACAACAGGCGAATATGTTTTTCCAGCTTCCATGTAAGCCGCAACGTTTACGTTACGATCGCTTGGAACTGTTTCAATGACTGTGCCTGTATTATCCACGAAAACTGCGCTGTTTGTTTCAGTTTCCGCAAGCACCATTTCAGCTTCAGAGTCTGAATCCGAAACAGAAGCCGTTGACGATACTATCTCGAAAATCTGAATGACTAATTTCGCGCCAGCTATCAAATTTTCTGACGGAACTTTGAACAAATAAATTCCCGGTTCGTCAAATGACAGACTGTTAAGCACAATAGGCTCATCAATCGCATTGTTCGGCAACTGGCTTAACATACTGTAGGTAAGTTGCGGGTCGCCTTTCGCATTGTCTGGAAGAGTTTTAATTTCGCCTTTGACACTGCTTGGCAGGGAAATTTTTTCCTCGATAGCTTTAGCAATGCTGTCAATATTTTCATTGGCGTTGTTCAATGCCGTTGCGCTTGGCGTTTCGAT
>CAJODX010000118.1 GCA_905233295.1 uncultured Synergistales bacterium
GTGTAAGATAATTTGATTCCATAGCCGCCGCCGCCGCGAATGCCCAGCATGGACCGGGGATTCCCTGATTTTTAACAGCTGTTACGCGTCCGAAGTCGCGTAGGTCATAACGCACAGGAAAAGCCCCACAATGTGAAGCCGAAAGTGTTAAAAGAAAAATTGAAAATAAAATTTTTTTAAGCATTTTTGAACAGCATTCCCATAATTTTTAAAATTTCGTTGCCTCTGTCTCCCGAAACTTTCGCGAGTTCTTCCGCCGGAGTTTCTTCATCTTCGCGCAGCTTCAGAAATTCACACAAAATCGAATTTACTTCAGGATTGTTCGCAAACTCAGGCATAAAACTCAAAATTTCAAGAACGAGATATTTGACTTTCCTGCGTTCATCTTCTGAAAGCCACGCGCAGAGAAATTCACCATAGTAGTCAGGTCCGTACTGTGTCGGAAGATTTATTGTCCTCTGTGCTTCAAGACGGATATTTTCATCATCAGACAGCGTAAAAAAGTCATTCAGTCTTTGCCGCAAAGGTTCAAAAACTCTTTCTTCGTCAACGGCGATTGACGCGCAGATAAATTCCAAAATGAATGAAGCCACTCTGTAATTTTGAGTCAGATTCGTTCCCGGTACAAGCTCAACAAAAAGAATTTTATCGTCCCACGTGTATTCGCGTCCGGAAATTCCAAGGTCGGGAAGAATTTGCCAGCCTTCAACCTGTGCCGTATCAACGATTGCCTTACGTTCCTTGCCGTTTAATTTCGGAGTTTTCGTGTCAAACTGCATTAGTTTTCCGACTTTTTCGAGCGTTGTTATCAAAGGCAATTCGCTACCCTCAGGTCTTAACGTTGCGATAAAACCTTCAAAGTCAGGGCGTTCGGTGATGTTCGCAAGATTGATTTCAGGTTCTTCGGGTTTCAGAGCTGTCAAAAAGACTTCCCACGAATCGAGCAGAGGCTTGAAAATTGTTAAATCATCAAAAAAATCCGGAACATCAACAGCGTCATTTTTATCTTTGTCTTTTCCCTTAATTTCAATAGTCGGATTTGTCGGAGTATAAGCGATTTTTATTGTCTTCTGCGGTTTTGTCAGGATCAGACCGCCTTTACAGAGATCTTTATAAATCGGCGTAAACGTTGCGAGTGCCTCGCTTGAATCAGGGACTTGAGGTTCTCCTTCGCGGTGAAGTTTTTCACACGTTCTCATCAGAGTAAACGCGACTGCTGACGGCAAAGGCAGCATTGAGTTTGCATATGAATTTAAAAGAATCCCAAGCATGCCTTCGGGAATTTTGTTAAGTCTTCTGCACATAGCAAGCAAATCTTCATCAGGAAGCCAGATTTTTACTGCGAGCCACGTAATGAAATTTATCAGATTTTCTCTGAGAACGTCCCATCTCAGCAGAGGCAAAAGCCTGAAAGCTTCATTGATGCAAAGTCCCAAGTCAAGTTTATCAACGAGTGTTCTGCGTTCAATCCCGTAAAGCCATATCGAAGGGTAGCACATGTGAATAGGCGGCTGTATTCTCGCACCGGCAAGCCATGTTAAATAAATTCCGCGCTGTAACGGAGTCATTGACGCATAACTCTCTGCACCGTCAACGGGAAGTTCATCGCCCTGCTTTGGAAATTCAACAGGCAATGTTACGTCGATGCATGAAGGCTCCTGAGTTGAAGCTTCACCGTTTGCCCAATACGCAACAGGTCCCGGCACTGTGATATTATCGAGCTGAATATTGCTCGAACGTCCGCACCATCGAAGAAGATTCACCTGAGCCTGAGGTTTCTGTTTCGGTTCACTTGAAACTGAATACGGAGATTCTTCACCTGCCGGAGCATGCGCTGAATACGTCGCGCCTGAAGCAAGTTCGGGAGATGTTACAGGCTTGACCGACGCAGACGTTGAAAATGAAGAAAAATCCTCTTCATCAGGAAGATCCAAAGAGCCGGTATCTGTCTGAGCTGTTTCTGAATTTTTATTTTCTGACTCAGCTGACTTTGACTGCTGACGAAAAAATGCGCCTACCGCAACGACAACAAATAATCCGATTACAAGGTAAATCATATTTTCATTAAACTTCCTTTCGTGAATTTTTAATTTTCACAGAGTTTTCATGTCTTTGTCAACAATTTTGTTTTTTATTTAAAATTTACAAACTGTTTTTTTATTTTTCTAAAATCCATTGCTTTTGAACATTGAGAGTATTTATATTTTATCTCGTTCCATTTTGGAATATTAATCTCGCACCCGTAATGTTTCAGATAACTCTTTAAAAATCTGTTCCGCCACCGTGCCGCCTTTGGACGTGTCTCAGGATTCTGAAAGATAGCCTCTTCAAACGCCGACAGAAAATCTTCAAGAGACTCAAAAACTTTAACGCCTGACCTGTTCGCGTACCATGTACACGGGCGGATTTCTTTGCAAATTCCGTTCGCTGTCTTGACGGTCAGAGAATATTCCGACATCGGCTTCGTAATCTCCCAAATTTTTTTCAGCCATAAATCTTTTATCTTCAAATCTCCCGTTTCAGTGTTCATAGTGTAGCCGAAAATCAGATAATCTGCGTCAAGATGCCATGGTCTTCGTATCGTGTCTTCAAGAAAAAAATTAAAAGCCGCTATGCTGAATCTTGGACTGTCATTTCGATTGAAGGCTTTTATTTCGAGCCAGTCGCTTCGCAAATTTCCGGGATTCAAATATATATCAGGCGGTCTTTGAGGCAAAGGATTTTCCACAAAGTCTATACGTGTTCTTGCAAGCCATTCGCAAACCCATTTTTGAATAACTTCGCCGACTATGTCGCGCCGTTGAAGTCTGACTTCAATGCTGCCCAGCTGAAAATTTACGCAGCCTGTTAAAGATTTCACTCTGTAATCGAAAATTAAAAGTTTGTAAAGTTCATACGCTGTGAGTAAATTTGCCATGTCTATGCCTTGAACATTTTCGTGTTTTCCTGTGATATTATCGTGAACTACCTCTGCCTGCAGATTGGGCGACTTCCTAAATTTCAACGAGGCTGCATTTTTGTTGCTGCAACATTTTTTTTAAAACTCGCAGGAAGACCTCCGTTTTTAATCGGAAGATGAATTGCATTTAATGTATAATAACACACAGGAAGAGAAAAATATCTGAAAAGGCATAGACAAATTTGCAGAATTTTTTAATTAAAAACAGATTTTTTCGCACATCGACGAAAATGAATTGTAAACCTGACCAAGTTTACAATTGGAATTTTTCAAAATTTTTTCGATTAAAAAAAAATTTTGCCACTACATTTGCCACTACAAAAATATAAAAATTTTTTAGCATTCATAAAATTTCACAAAGAAAAATTTTTCGATAACGTTACGATTTTTTTCGTCTGTCATTTTCTCTCCTTGTGTGTGTTATTATACATAAAACGCAATTCATCT
>CAJODX010000119.1 GCA_905233295.1 uncultured Synergistales bacterium
CAGCCGTTCTCGAAAAACTTTCAAAACTCCCCGAAGGTCAAATCCCGAAACTCATTCTCGAACACCGCGAATTAACAAAAATGCTTTCGGGTTTTGTTGTGCCGCTTCAAGATGCTGTGGACGCTGACGGAATTATTCACACGACATTTTTGCCGACTTCAACAGGAACAGGAAGGCTCAGCAGCAAAGATCCGAATCTGCAAAATATTCCGGCTTACGGAAACTGGGCTGAAAAAATAAAATCTGGATTAATTCCCGTTACACACGGAAATGTTTTCGTGTCAGCAGATTATTCTCAGATTGAACTTAGAGTTCTTGCGCACATGTCGGGCGAAGAAAAATTAATCGACGCGTTTGAAAACGGGCGCGACATTCACACGGAAACGGCATCGTGGGTGTTTGAAACCGCGCCGGAATTTGTAACGCCGGAACTCAGACGTGCAGCGAAAATGATAAATTTCGGTCTGATTTACGGAATGAGTTCTTTCGGACTTGCCGAACGTCTCGGAGTTTCATGCAGTGAAGCCTCGAAAATCATCGACAAATATTTTGCGGCGTTGCCCGGCATTCAGGATTTTTTAGATTCAACAGTAGAAATTTCAAAAATCCGCGGATATTCAGAAAATCTTTCGGGACGTATAAGACCCGTTAATGAAATTCCTGTGCGTGGCGCGGCTCTTGACAGAGCATTGATAAACTCGCCTGTTCAGGGCACAGCGGCAGATATTGCAAGACGTGCGATGATTGAATTTGAAAAAAAATGTCCGGGAAAATTATTTTTGCAGGTTCACGATTCTTTAGTCTGTGAATGTTCAAGTGATGAAGCTGATGAAACCGCAGAAATTCTGAGTTCCGTGATGAAATCTTCCGGAGGTGAAATCCAGCATCTTGAAGTTCAGATTAAACATGGCGGCTCTTTAACTGAAGTGTGATTTTTTTCAGTATATGCTAAAATTTATTTCGGAAAAAATACTGAGAAATATTTAATGAAAAATAGAGAGAGGGTTTTATTTTATTATGTTAAATTTTCTGCGCAGACAAATGAAATGGGTTATGGCTGTGATTGTCGTTGCGTTTTTGCTTTCGACATTCTTCATGTACGAGGGCAGAAGTTCGCGCCGCACACCTACCCGCAATGCCGACGGCTCGATGAACGATTACGAAGTCGCTCAAATCAACGGACGTTCTCTTATGCGTTCGGAACTCGAACAGAGACTCAGAAATTATCTCAGCACCTTCAGTTCACGCAACATGGCATCGCTTGATATGCCGGCAATTTATCAGACAGTTCTGAATCAGGCTGTCCTTGAATCTCAGCTTGTAAAAGAAATTGACGAGCAGGGCATCAGAGTTACTGACGCTGAAGCAGAACAGGCAATGAAGGTTTACGCCGACACATATTATCCTACAAGAGAAACGTTTTATCAGGCTCTTGCGAATGCCGGAATCAAAGTCGAAGATTACAAACGCAACCTTGCGCGGCAGATCGCCGTTGATCATCTTATGACGGGAGCTATCGGGGAAATCGACATCAGCGAGGATAAAGCTGTCGAATTTTATGACTCGATGAAAAATCTTTTTTACACTCAGCCTGAAGGTTTCATGGTTCACATGGCGGACTTCAACACAAGCGCGGACGCTGAAAAATTCAGAGCAAGACTTACAGCCGGAGAGAGCTGGGACGTTATCGCATCTGAAGACAAAGCAGAGTCGAGCGACATCGTGAACATAACGAAAGAACCCGTGTTCCTGCCTTCAAGCGCATTCAGAGTCGGAACTCTCAGCGTTCTTGCGTCTCTTGATATTGCTGTGCCGAGCGAAGTTTTTTCCGTTTCAAGCACGGATTTTGCTGTCGGCTTAAAGACAAGCCATGTTGATGAAACAACACGCCCGTATGATGAAGTCAGCGGCGATATAAAAACTCTTTTAACTCAGGAAGAACAGCGAAAGAGGCTTGCGGATTACGAGGAAACTTTGAGAAACAAAGCTCAGGTTGTCATCAATGACGCTGAATTATTCAAGAGTACCGCGGTTTCAAATGATGAAGAGCCGGAACAGGAATTTTTAATTGAAGAAATCAGCGAGGACGTTACGGAAGAGCCCGAAGAATTTAAAGAAGAAACCGAAAAATCCGAAGACGTGAAAGAGGAAACTCCTGCGACTGTCGAAGAAAATACAGCAGTCAAAGCTGAAGACGTAACGGAAGAATCTCAGGCTGAAGTCAAAGAGGAAACGGAATCTTCAAACGCTGAAATTAAATCCGAAGACGTGAAAGAGGAAACTCCTGCACCTGTCGAAGAGAATACAGCAGTCAAAGCTGAAGATGTAACGGAAACGAAAACAGAAGAAATTTTGTCAGAAGACGTTAAATCTGAAGATGTTGAAGTGAAAGAAAATTAATTATTTTCGCAATTATGAATTTTATTTTATAATTTAAGGGTGAGGAGTTAAACTCCTTGCCCTGTTTTTTTGTTTTAATTTTTGAAAGAAGTGGTTTTTACATGAAAAAAATTTTAATAATCGGCTCCGGTCCTATCGTGATAGGTCAGGCGTGCGAGTTCGATTACTCCGGCACTCAGGCTTGCAAGGCATTGCGCTCTCTGGGCTATGAAATTGTTCTCGTAAATTCAAATCCCGCAACAATAATGACCGACCCCGAAATGGCGGACATAACGTATATAGAACCTCTTAACCCCGAGCGTCTTGAAGCAATAATAGCACGTGAACGTCCCGATGCGTTGCTCCCGAATCTCGGCGGACAGTCAGGCTTGAACCTCTGCGCGGAACTTCACAAAGCCGGAATTTTGAAAAAATATAACGTTGAAGTCATCGGAGTTCAGGCTGACGCTATCGAACGCGGCGAAGATAGAATCGAATTTAAAAATACAATGAACAAACTCGGCATTGACATGGCGCGCTCCGAGGTTGCGTATTCAGTCGAAGAGGCTCTGAACATCGCCGAAAAATTAAATTATCCTGTTGTCGTCCGTCCGGCTTACACAATGGGCGGTGCAGGCGGCGGACTTGTTTACAACCGTGATGAATTGAAAACGGTCTGTGAACGCGGCTTGCAGGCGAGTATCGTTCATCAGGTTTTAATCGAGGAATCCGTTTCGGGCTGGGAAGAACTTGAACTTGAAGTTGTCCGCGACAAAGATAATAATCTGATTACGGTCTGTTTCATTGAGAACGTTGACCCTATGGGCGTTCATACCGGCGATTCATTTTGCGTTGCGCCTATGCTGACGATTTCGGAAAAACTTCAGTCGAAACTTCAGGAGATGGCATACAAAATCGTTGAACACATCGGTGTCGTTCAGTTTGCTCACGACCCGAAAACAGACCGCGTTATCGTAATCGAAATAAATCCAAGAACATCAAGGTCTTCGGCTCTCGCGTCAAAAGCTACGGGATTTCCGATTGCCCTTGTGTCGGCAAAACTCGCGGCGGGACTTTCACTGAGCGATATTCATTGTGGCAAATACGGAACGCTCGACAAATATAAACCTGACGGAGATTACGTTGTCGTTAAATTTGCGCGTTGGGCGTTTGAAAAATTCAAAGACGTTGAAGACAAACTCGGCACTCAAATGCGCGCAGTCGGTGAAGTCATGAGCATCGGCAAAAATTTCAAAGAGGCTTTGCAAAAAGCAATTCGTTCACTTGAAAAAGGACGTTACGGCCTCGGATTCGCGAAAAAATTTCACGAGCTTTCAAAATCGGATTTATTGAAGCTGCTCGAATATCCAAATAGTGAAAGATACTTTGTGATTTACGAAGCGTTACGCAAGGGTGCGACCGTCGAAGAAATTTTTGAACTCACGCACGTGAAAGAATATTTCTTGAATCAAATTAAAGAACTCGTTGACGAAGAAGAAAAAATTTTAACGTTCAAAGGCACGCTTCCGCCTGATGAAATTTTGATTAAGGCCAAGCGCGACGGATTCAGCGATAAGTATCTCGCTCAAATTCTCGACGCCTCAGAAGATTCAATCAGAGAACGCCGCGAAGCTCTTGACGTCAACGAAACTTGGAGCGCGGTACACGTCAGCGGCACTGAAAACGGAGCTTATTATTATTCAAGCTACAACGCTCCTGAAGCAGTTAATGAAGTGTCAGACAACAAGAAAATTATGATTTTAGGCGGCGGCCCGAACAGAATCGGTCAGGGAATTGAATTTGATTATTGTTGCGTTCACGCTGCGCAGTCGTTAAAGAAACTCGGCTTTGAAACGATTATGATTAACTGCAACCCCGAAACCGTTTCGACCGATTACGACACTTCCGACAAATTATATTTTGAGCCTTTGACGCTTGAGGACGTTTTGAGCATTTACAGAGCCGAAAAGCCTTTGGGAGTTATTGCGCAGTTCGGAGGACAAACTCCCTTAAATCTCGCGTCGCAGCTTGAGAAAAACGGCGTTAAGATTTTAGGAACGTCGCCGGAAATTATCGACTTGGCCGAAGACCGAGGACGCTTTAAGAACGTCATGGACGACTTAGGAATCCCGATGCCCGAATCCGGGACCGCGTCAATTCTTGAAGAGGCTCACGAAATCGCGAATAAAATCGGCTATCCCGTCATGGTCAGGCCGTCTTACGTTCTCGGTGGGCGCGGAATGGAAATTGTTTATGACGAAGAAAATTTGTCGCGCTACGTGAATGCCGCTGTCGGAGTAACGCCAGATAGGCCGATTTTGATTGATAGATTTTTGGCCGATGCTATTTGCGATGGAACTCACGCTTATGTCCCTGCGGTCATGGAACATATAGAGCTTGCTGGAATTCATTCGGGAGATTCTGCTTGCGTTTTGCCTTCGCGAAATATTAAGCCGGAAGCGTTGGCAACGATTAAGGACTACACTCGCAAAATCGCCGAGGCTATGCACGTCGTGGGACTTATGAATATTCAATACGCAATCGAAAATGAAAAAGTTTTTGTCCTCGAAGCAAATCCGCGCGCCTCTCGAACAGTTCCGCTTGTGTCTAAGGTCTGCGGAATTAGAATGGTGCCTTTGGCCGTCGAGGCCATAACTCGCGAACTAACTGGGCGAAATTCTCCGCTTGCAACGTTGAACGAAAGAAAGATTCCGTATTATGGCGTCAAAGAAGCTGTCTTTCCGTTTAACATGTTCCAAGAGGTTGACCCGGTTTTAGGGCCGGAAATGAGAAGCACGGGTGAAGTTTTGGGCCTTGCGTCCGAAGCCGGCGAAGCGTTTTTCAAAGCTGAAGAAGCCGCTAACGCAAAATTGCCGCTCTCTGGGAATGTCTTAATGTCGATCAGCGACAAGGACAAAAAAGAAATTTCAAAAATCGCAGAAAAATTTATCGCAGCGGGATTCAAAATTTTTGCGACAAAAGGCACTCATGAATTTCTCAAAAATTCCGGCGTTGAGTCTGAATTAGTTGGGACACAGCGTCCGAACGTCATCGACAAAATCATTAATGGCCAAGTGCAGCTCGTCATCAACACGCCGCGCGAGAAAGCTCTCACTAACACAGGCTCGCTGTTACGACGAAGCGCAATTAAAGCCGGCGTTCCTTATATAACGACAATA
>CAJODX010000120.1 GCA_905233295.1 uncultured Synergistales bacterium
AAGAACGGAACTGCCGAGATTGCCGGAAAGCATTACCATAAGCCTGTTTAAATTGCTGAGACAGGTACTCATTATTTTATCTGCAACACCTACCATATCAAGCCCGTCTTTCAGCAAGGCGCGGAACAGCGGATCTGTTTCCGTATATGATTTCAGAACATCGTCAAAACTCGTTTTGAATACGGTGAAAGCTCCTCTGGCATTGCTGAGTTTTTTGCTTATCTCCTCATCGCGTGTTGATGAAGCGAAACCTTCACAGACATTCTGCAAATCGTTCAGCTCTTTCACAACATCGTTCAAAGTTTTTACATCGCGGTACTGCATTCCCTCCTGATAACGCCACGCAGCATGAGTGAGGCTTGCAGCAGCACCTTCAATCACTCTCAGACGCTCAATTTTGCGGTTGAGTTCGTTTTCGATTTCTCCCTGCTCGATGTTTCCATGCGCCACATCTTTTGCAGTAGCGTATGTCCTCTGATACTGAGTATTGACTATATCTTTCAAAAGTTCCTGCATTTGCGCAATGCCTTCGTCAAGTTTCTTAACAGCGGCTTTTTTTGTGCGTATCATCGTTATGACTTTATCAAGATTTGCCGTGCTGTTGCGTAAAGTCTGCTCAACATTGGAAGCCTGAGCAAGAATATCTATGCGCGGAACTTCGGCATAAAGTTTTTTGAGTTCGTCAACTTTCGGCTTCAGATCGTTAAGATGTCCCTGAAGGCTTTTAATGTCATCTTCGCTTTCAGTATATCTGAGATCTCTGATGCCGGCACGGATAAAAGACACAGTGTCGTTCATATTATTTGTCAGTCCGACAGCCTGTACTACCTTTGCAAGAAAAGATATTTCATTTTGAACTCCGGAAATGCTTTGCCAGCTGAAAAATACGGCAACCCCAAAAAGGATCAGGACTAAGCCGAATCCTACGCCAAGTTTCGCGGTAATCTTTAGATTTTTTAACATACGCGCAATCTCCCTTGAGAAAGTATTTTTTTTTACGCGAATGATAGCAAAGTCGTTATATTAAAGCAAATAAGCTGAAAAGATTTTTGACCGAAAAAAATTTTTCTGATATATTAATTTAAAATTTTCATGTGAAAGGTCTTGACAAACTATTAATGCGCTGTATGATTCGCCAGACGCCAGACGCCAGACGCCAGACGCCAGACGCCAGAGTTATATCTCGACTGACGTCTTAAAATGTGTATTGAAAAAAATTCCGGGACTTAAAAAAACGGTAAGATTTACACGCAACACGATTCTTAGGACAAAAAATTTTATAAAAAGTCGCAAAAAAATCAACTACATAAAAGGAACGCCGTATATCATTCATCGTGAACAGAGAGTCGGATTATTTTCATATTTCGTTACGGCTCTACGGGAAATTTCTTTTGCAGACCAACATGGACTTATCCCTGTCGTTGATAACCTCTATCACCAGCGGCTCAACAGGCGTGATGTGTCTTTCAGAAGGTTTTGAATTTCTTTATGTTTTCGATTTGGGATATTATGACTAAAAAAAATTCTATGATAAAATAAATTTATAAGAAAAATTTCGCGGCCTCGTAGCTCAGTGGATAGAGCGACTGCCTCCTAAGCAGTAGGTCGGGCGTTCAAGTCGCCCCGAGGTCGCCATTCAATTCAATTTCAATTTCAGTTTTCGTAATCGTCCCCCGAAGCTTCGCCGAGTAATGCTCCAACCTGATGCCGCCATGGTAATGAAGGGTGCGCTCCGATTTTCGTACAGGCAAGAGCACCGCACGCCGATCCAAAACGTGCCGCGCGTCTTAAAGGTCTTCCCTCGCCCAACGCAACGCAGAATCCAGCGCAAAACGCATCTCTTGCTCCAGTGTTGTCAACTGAACGGATATTGAAAGCATCGAACGAAAAATGTCCGCCTTTTGATTCAAAGATTGTTCCGCCCCTCGCACTCTGAGTTACGACAAGACAGCCCACACCGCGCGCAAGAACTTCATGCGCCATAAAATCCAGTGAATATTTATGATGAACTTTAACGCCAGCGTAAAATCCNTATTTTTCCATGCTTCATCGGGTAAAGAGAAAGGAGGTTCAGTTGATAAAAAAGTTTTGCAGCCTGTCTGCCTTGCAAGTTTCAAACCTGCTACAACCGTAGGAGTAGGACTTTCCATTTGAAAGAGTGCCGAGTCTGAAGATTCAAAAATTTTTTTTGCATCGAAGATTGCTTTTTCATCAAGCAGGGAGTTCGCGCCCTGAGCAATTACGATTGAATTTTCCCCCTCGTCAGTTACAGTGATGACTGCTGTGCCTGTCGCGAGTTCTCTGCGTGTCTGAAGGTGAGAACAGTCAACGCCGTTTTCTGTCAGAGTTGCGCGGAGTTTCCGTCCGAAATCGTCATCGCCGACACAGCCTATTATGTAAGAACGTGCATTGAGTCTTGCGGCTTCAAGCGCCTGATTTGAACCTTTGCCGCCGCCAGCCATACCGAACGGACCGCCAACGAGAGTTTCGCCCTTTTCGGGACAATGCGGAGCGCGTATAACAAGATCGATATTGAGTGAACCTACTATTGCAACTGCGGACAAATTTTAGCCTCCTTGTAAATTTTACGTATGATAGCACAAACGGCGGCAAAAATAAAAAAGCCTTTCGGATTTTTAACGAAAGACTTTCAGATTTTCATTTTTTTAATGCTTCTTCTTTGACGCTCGTACCTAAAGGACTGTCATCGGGCACTGTGCCTTCAAATAAAAATTTTTCAACGCCAATCTGTTTGTTGTTTGAGCTGTTTTGATTATTGCTTTTGCTTGAACCTTTTCCGCTGAGTTTTCTTTGAAGATCCGTTTCGATTTTCTCAAGTCTGTATTCGTAATTTTTTCTGTTGCGCCTGATAACGACTTTGTTGGTCGTAATGTTCGTAACACGCCCGAAACCGTTTGGGAGTTCTGTGCCGCGCCGAACCATCCAGCCTTTTTCTTCTGCAAGATCAAGGACTGCCGCACGCGTATCTCCGGTCATCATTACAGCACGGACAAAAATTTCCGGTTCAGCCTCTTCAACATTCTGCACAGCGGGCTGAACATCTGATGAAATCGCCGCAGCCGTTGAAGATGTTCCCCTGCCGAGATTTTCGAGACCTGACTCTGTGTAGCCGTCAATATTAAACGGTTTTGTGTGAGCCAAAACGATTGAGTCCGCGATAGCCATTCCTCCCTGACGCATGTCCTGAACAGTCTGTGCAAGATCCGCCATTCGTTTCAGAGCTGCTCCGCCGTCATCTTGAACGTAATGACTTGATCCGAATGTGTTTGTTTCTGTGTCAGCAAGCATATCTGCGCGGATATAATTGAAAACAGCCCACAGCGCACCGATGATAAGCAGAGCAAAACATGAGAATCGGATTATTTTTGCTTTGTTGTCATCTATTACGCCGGTGAGAATTTCCCAGAAATCCGCAAAATTATCTGATGATAAAGCGTTCATTCTTCGATCCACGCCTCCAGTGTCAGTTCCGCTTCAACCAAGTCAGAAGGCATGATGTTATCACGTTTAATTTTCAGTTCTGTTATTCGTGAGGCAAAAGGCATTTCGCGCCAATCCGCAAAAAGATGAATGAGCGCGTAATAATTTCCCTGCAAACTCAATTTCAGAATATTGCTTTGGTCATTCTGCATTGAGAGCATATTAATGGAGTTTTCATCAATAAGGCGGCGGACTTCGGAATAAAATTCAACGCCGTCTTTAGCTTTTACAACGTTATCTAGATTAACCTGCCTTATGCTTTGAAGCGTTCTGTTTTTGGCGCGGAGATTTTCCATAATGCCTTCAAAGTTGTCGCGTTCGCTGATTATCATGTCATATTCTTCGCGATATTCTTCGAGCACGTGAATCTCAAACCAGACTCCCACGCACAGCAAAAGACAAATTGCGAAAAAAATTGTAATCTGCAAAAAATAATTTCTTTTTTCCATTTTTTGAATTTTTTCCCTGACTCTTTAATTTTCAAAAAAAATTTTTTTTATTTAAAAATTCGTATGAAATTTGAATTTCTGAAAAGCCGCAAAACTTTTTTGTTATAATTGCCGAGAATCCTTAAAGGAAAGGAGCCAGAAAGGAAAAAATATGAAAAAATATTCTTTCACTAACAGAGTATGCAGAGTTCTGAAAAGAAAAATGCAACAGGTGCGATACGGTAAAGACACTCCAGCGGAATTTGTTTTCTTTTTCGTTGATCAGGTCTTAAGAGTTATTCTCAACAAAAATCCGAATTTTTATGCCAAAAGCAAGATAAAATCTTTCAAAAATTTTATCAAAGATGACGCATACCACATCAAAGATGTCAAACTCCCTTTGCTCGATGAAGAATACCAAAATTCTTTTGTTTCATGGGTCTTCGATGATACGTTTTATTCGTATCTTTACTGCGATGACCGCTATGATGAAAAAACAGTCGATTTTTGTGATTCGCTGTTATATGAAGGACTCTACGGACTTCAGAATGATCTCGTCGATGTTACTGTGGAGCCGGGAGATGTCGTCATAGATGCTGGAAGCTGGATCGGAGATTTTGCGGCTTATGCGTCAGTCAGAGGAGCAAAAGTTTACGCGTTTGAACCTGTTGACAAGGCTTATTCATATCTGCTCAAAACAGCACAGCTCAATAAAAATATTTTTCCCGTGAAAAAAGGTGTTTCAGACAAAACAACGAATCGTGAAATATATTTCAATGAGGCTGACACTGAAGCGAGCACATTTTTGAAAGAACTTTGCATCGGCGGTGGGGGGGGGACTGCATCCGTTCAAACAACTTCAATAGATGATTTTGTGCGTGAAATGAATCTGGAGAAAGTTGACTTTATAAAAGCTGATATTGAAGGCTTTGAGCGTAACATGCTGACGGGAGCGCAGGACACGCTGAAACGTTTTGCACCAAAACTCGCTCTTTGTACATATCATCTTCCAGACGATCCCGAAGTAATGTCATCTTTAATAAAGCAGGCTAACCCTGATTACAACATTGTTTTGAAGCAAAAGAAATTGTATGCTTCAGTTCCGAATCTGAAATCAAAAAAATAATACGGAGATATTTTATGCAGGATTTTACGTTGTCAATAATAATTCCGTGCTACAACGAGATCAAAAATATTAAAAAAGTTGTAGATAAGGTGCTGGAATCTCAGATAGTATCAAAAGAAATAATCATCGTTGATGATTGTAGCACTGACGGAACAAGAGATATTCTTGAAAAAGAAATTCGTCCTCTGGTGAGTCATATTCTTTACCACAGCGTTAATCAGGGAAAAGGCGCAGCTCTCAGGACAGGCTTTGCAAAAGCTTCCGGTGATATTGTAATCATTCAGGACGCTGACCTCGAATACGACCCTCGGGAATATACAAGACTCGTTGAGCCTATTTTGAAAAACGAAGCCGATGTTGTGTATGGCTCACGTTTTCTTAACAAAAAGGCAAAAGGGTATCTGTCCAACCGCATTGCAAATAAATTTTTAACGGTGCTGTCAAATTTTTTCACGGGCTTTTCACTCACTGACATGGAAACATGTTACAAAGTTTTTAAACGTGAAATCATACAGTCCGTCAAAATTGAAGAAAACCGTTTCGGCTTTGAGCCGGAGATAACAGCAAAACTTTCAAAGGCAGGCATCAGAATGAAAGAAATTCCAATCGAGTACAGTCCGAGATTAAAGGAACACGGAAAAAAGATCGGTTTTAAAGACGGTCTTCGGGCGATTTACTGTATTTTGAAATACAGACATTAGGGGGTATCTGAATGAGACGTGTTTGTGTTACAGGAGGCGCAGGATTCCTTGGCTCACACCTTTGCGACAGGCTTCTCAGGGAAGGCAACGACGTTATATGCGTTGATAATCTTTTCACCGGTAGCAAAGACAATATCCGTCATTTGCTTGGAGAACCTTATTTTGAATTTATAAGGCACGATGTCATCAACCCGATATACGTTGAATGCGATCAGATTTATAATCTGGCTTGCCCGGCTTCTCCGATTCAGTATCAGAGAGATCCGATTTACACTACAAAAACTTCAGTTTATGGTACGTTCAATACTCTTGGGCTTGCAAAGAGAACAGGCGCAAGAATTTTGCAGGCATCTACATCAGAAGTCTATGGCGATCCTGAATGTCATCCGCAGCCTGAGAGTTACAGAGGCTGTGTGAATACAATAGGACCGCGTTCATGTTATGATGAAGGCAAACGCATAGCCGAAACGCTGTTTTTTGATTATCACCGCAAACACGGCGTTGACATCAAAGTCATGCGGATTTTCAACACCTACGGACCGCGAATGGACAAGGGCGATGGGCGCGTTGTAAGCAACTTCATTGTGCAGGCGTTGAAAAACGAAGATATTACAATCTACGGGAGCGGTGAACAGACGCGGAGTTTTTGTTATGTCGATGATTTAATTGACGGAATGATTCGCCTTATGAACAGCCGTGATGGTTTTACAGGTCCTGTCAACATTGGAAATCCGGGTGAATTTACAATTAAGGAGCTTGCTGAAATTGTAATAAGGCTTACAGATTCGCATTCAAAAATTATTTATAAGCCTTTGCCGCAGGACGATCCGACACAACGAAAGCCAGATATTTCACTGGCACAAAAGGAACTTTCATGGAAACCTGCAATTTCTCTGGAAGAAGGACTTAAACGAACGATCGAATATTTTAGAAAAATTTTGTGATGACAATTTTCGACAGACTTATGAAACTTCCGGTACTGCGAATTTTCGAGCCGTTTTACAACCGGCATAAAGAAGGTTTGCTTTATTTATTTTTCGGCGGCACTGCTTTTTTTATGAACATATTTTTATTTGTTGCCATTGATAAAATTTTTTGCCTTAATGCGCTGATAAATAATGCTGTATGCTGGACTGTCTGCGTAATTTTTCAATATTTTACCAACAAAATATGGGTTTTTGAAAATAAAACTGAAAAATTCACGGATTTGTTACAGCAGATAATTGCATTTTTTTCCGGAAGAATTTTCACGCTTTTTGTCGAAGAAATCATCATCGCGATTTTTGCAGAGTGGCTGAAATTTCACACTTTAAGCGTCAAACTGTCAGCTTTGTTTGTTGTTATTGTGCTGAATTATCTCATCAGCAAGATGATTATTTTCAAAAAATAAAAAGGCTGGTTTCTCAATGACTTCGATATTTTTTCAGACGTTAATGTTTTTGTTTTTCTGTTCAACGTGGGTCGTTTCCTTTTTTGCGGCTTTAATTTCATGTGAAAATGTTTACAGAGCCGTTGGTCAGCATTTTTATTTGCACTGACGGACGGACTGAACCTTTTCAAGTCAATAACAGCCGCGAATTTGATAATTTCGTGGACAATTTTTTTAATAATCTTGGGGGGGTACTGCCTTATTGAAAAACAATTGCTTTTGAATAAAATTCATTCACTGAAAAAGCGTGCCGCATGTCTTTATAAAGGCAACGGAAATTCAGTGAAAGCCATGATTGTTTTTATAGCGTTTTTTATGCTTTCCCTTACCGTTTTAGCCTTGATTACAGTTCCATATAATCCTGATTCCATGACCTATCATCTTTCAAGAATAATGTTCTGGATACAACATCAAAGCGTTGATTATTACGATACGTGCGTAATGCGCCAGCTGTTCTCTCCTGTCTTTGCTGAATATATTAATCTTCATGTATTTTTGCTCACAGGCGGAGATTTATTTGCGAATATGCTACAGAATTTTTCAGCTTACGGCTGTATATTTTTGCTTTACGGCATCATCAG
>CAJODX010000121.1 GCA_905233295.1 uncultured Synergistales bacterium
GCAAGATATGCTTTGCAGGGTAATGTTGAGGGAATTTTAAAACTTAACGGAAGTTACAGCTGTGCTGCAACAGTTGTCGCGAGAGTTCAGGCAGGACAGCCCGTTCAAAATCAGTTTCAGCTTTATACAGGTAACGCTACCGTAGCGATTTTAGCGGTAACTTCACGCGGAACAAAACTCGGCGGCAAAACTGCAATGAGCAAGGAAGTCGCTTTTTCAGAGTACGAAACTCAAATTAAATCAATCGAAGCTGCCGTTGAAGAAGGCATGGCGCAAATGTATTAAGAGTGTAAAAAAATGAAAATGAAAAAAATTATTTTTGCTGTTTTAATGCTCTCAATCTGTCTGACAAGTCAGGCATTTGCAAGACCCCGTATGGCTGTCCGCGCGTTTGAAGACCGCACTGAAGATGGGAACGCGCCGGCAGCTGCAGTGATGGACATGATGGTTACGGAACTTAACAAAGCCGGAGTTTTTGACCTTATGGAACGCGAAAGACTTGATTATATTGCAGATGAAATCCGCCTTGGACAATCCGGTCTGATGGATCCTTCAACAGCTCCAAAAGTCGGAAAGATCAAGGGCGTTGAGTACACAATGACAGGTGCTATCACTCTTTATTATTATGATGAAAAGGGCGCAGGCATAGCTATTCCGATCATTGGCGGCGCAAGTCAGAAAAAAACGGCTTACGTTACTCTTGAAATCAGAATCATCAGCAACACTACGGGAGAAATTGTTTATACCTCAGACCAGATCGGAACGTCAAACCGTGATGCAAAGGGTGCAATAGCGGCTTATAAAGGATTTTATATAGGCGGCTATAAAAGACAGTACGGCGGTCAGCTTGGCTCAGCAACCAGAGAGGCGGTTTTGAAACATGTAGCCGCGATAAAATCACGCAGCTGGGAGTGAAATTTACGTAATGAAGAAAAAAATATTTTTGTGTCTTTTCGCCTGTTTAATCTCTATCAGAGCTGATGCAGCCTTGCCGGAAAAACAGGTGCGTCTCGGTGTTATGAAATTTTTGAGCAGAACCGAAGGACTTTCAGCCGATCATGCCGCGGCAGTCGGAGATGTCTTTGCCCGTATGCTTACAAGCTCGAAAACAATTTCAGTTATAGAACGCGACCAGCTTGACGCAATAGCCAGCGAACATAAACTTATAATGTCCGGAATGGTAACGGATGAATCAGCCGTTAAAATCGGAAAAATAGCCGGATGCCAGTACATGATACTCGGTGCTGTAACGAATATAGAAAAAAGCGAATCTTCAACAAACGTTTTTATTTTCGGCACAAGCAAATACAGCGCAGTGGCAACGATTGACGTAAGAGTGGTTGACGTTGAAACGACCGAAGTGAAATTATCACTGTCTGAAACCGGAACTTCATCGCAGAAAGGAACAAGCTTTAATTTCTACGGGCTGACAAATGACAAACTTGCTCTCGAAGGAATGGAAGCCGGAGCTATTGCCGATGCCGCTTCAAGATTAAGTCTGAAAGTCCGCGAGGCTCTCACGGGCGAACACGCTCAGGTCATTGATGCTGACAGCAAAGAGGTTACTTTGAGTCTCGGTGCAACAGGAGGCGCACAGTACGGAAAATTATTTAGAGTTTACGTTGACGGCACGGAAATATTTGATGCTGACGGAAATTCTCTCGGACATAAAATGAACGATATAGCCGTCGTGAAAATTGTTGACGTTCAAAGAGATTTCAGCATAGCCGAAACAGCAGGCAAAGGAGCAGGAAATATAAGTCTTGTCCGAAGGGGCGATAAAATTTATCCTGTTACTCCGGAGGAACTGCAAAGTTTGATTAAACGCAAGGCTTTTCCGAAGAGCAGAGCTCAGGAAACGAAGAAAAACAGCGAACTTGACGATTTTCTTAAAGATGCAAGAAACGAAAACGCGAAAACAAAATCAAAAACAACTACAAAATCTACAACTTCAAAGACCAGAACAAAATCAAAAAGATCCGGGAGCAATTAAACTATGGACTATTTAATCGCGATATATACCGGGAAAAAAATTTACACGCTGGTTTTGAAGCCCGGCTCTACCGCAACGGTGGGAGATACTCAAAGCGATACTGTGTTAATTGAAAAATTCAATTTGGGGAGTTCCTATCTGTTGCTGGCATGCGATGCTGGCGGAGTCAGAATTTTATCCCGTTCTCTGATGAAAATCGGAGATGAGACAGCTTCAAACAGAGTATTTTCAGCGGGCGATGTCGTATCTGTAAATGACAAAATAACGCTGGCAGTCTTTGAAAATAAATGCAGAGTAAATTCTCTGCTTTCATTGAGTGAATTTGAAGAATTAAATCTTGGACGCTCGTACAACAGCAATGATATATGCCTGAAATATTACAGCGTGTCCCAGCTTCATGCGCAACTGAAAAAAGAAAACGGACACTGGTTTATAAATGATCTTGGCAGCAGAAACGGAACATTTGTAAACGGTGAACTTGTCGGAGTCAACAAGCCTGTCCCTGCAGAAAATCTTAATATTTTCATGGGCGGGTTCGTTTTTTATATTCAAAACGACATGCTGCGATTCACAAACACGCCCGGTGAAGTTGAATTTCCGCCCGATCTTATTTCATCTTTAACTCCGATAGCGTCAAGACCGAAGCGTTATCCGTTTTTTCAGAAATCGCCAAGAATCAGAACGAGGGTTGAAAAATCGGAGTTTGAAATTCTTCCGCCTCCAAATGCCGGAAACAAACCGCAGATTTCATGGTTTTCGATTCTGTTGCCGCCCCTTATGATGGTTGTTGTCATGTCCTCCGTGGCATTCTTTATGAAAAATTTTACAATGCTGATGTATTCTGTTCCGATGTCTCTTATAAGCGTTGTCGTAACGATTGTAAATAATAAAAACAACGTTAAAAAATGGCAGACGAGCAACGGAATTGTCCTCGAAAAATATTCCGAGCATTTAGCCGAACGTGAACGTGATATTACAAATGCTGAGAGTGCCTACATAGCGGCATTGTCAACTGCAAAACCCGGAGTCGGCGAGTGTATCTCGATTGCCGAAAACGTAAGCCGGAGATTATGGGAAAGGACACCTAAAGACAGCGACTTTCTAAGCGTTAGGCTGGGCACTGGTGAAACAGACTCAAATGTCAGCATCAGAGTTCCGCACAGTCAAATACAGGTTGAAGAAAATATCTGCATAAAACAGGCTCAGGAACTTCAGCACCGGCATGTTAAACTTACCGGCATTCCGATATGCCAT
>CAJODX010000122.1 GCA_905233295.1 uncultured Synergistales bacterium
CGGGTTCAGGAGATGTTTTATCCGGATGCATCGGAGCATTTTTGGCAATGGGTCTTGAACCTTTCGAGGCGGCTGTTCTGGGTGTCAGCATTCACGGAATGGCAGGAGATTTTCTCGCACGCGAAGGCGTTGACGGAGTTTTGGCTTCGGAGATTGCTGATGCGCTACGTAAAATTATTCACGCGTTGAGAAATTCAAAAGATGGCAATTAAACGAAAGAGAATCGACTGGGACGAAGAAATCCGAAAGACCGACAACATTAAAAAACGCGGCTTTTTAATGAGCGGACTGAGTTTTGCGCTTGCCTGCGTTTTAATTTTCGGAATGAGCCGTGCAACGGGCAGTGAAATTGAAATTCCGAGGACTGTCCTTGTTGCCGTGTGCTTTTTTGTTTCATGCCTTGTGTTCGGTATCATAATGCGGCGCAGGGCAAAAAAACGCGAAGAGCTGAACGAAAATGAATGACTTTTCAAAAATTTTAATTTCACATTCAGAATCAGAAACTTTGAATCTTGGACGCACCATCGGTGAAAAAATTTTACCCGGAGTTACGGTTTTATTATACGGAAATCTCGGCACAGGTAAAACCGTTTTAGTCCGCGGTGTCGGTGAGGCTATGAAAATTTCCGGCGTTCGGAGTCCTTCGTTCACGCTTATAAACGAATATGAATCGCCACAGGGAATTTTTCTGATTCATTCTGACTTGTACAGACTTGATGAAAACGGAGTTTTTGCTCTTGGGCTTGAAGAGTTCGCTGGAGCTTCAGACTCTGTTTTATTCATTGAATGGCCGGAACGCTGGAAAAATCTTCCCGTTAATGACGTGATAAAAATTTTTTTCAAGGCTCTTAACGAAGATGAACGCGAAATAAAAATTTCAGCTTCAGGCTTGAAGGCTCAGGAGGTCTTGAAGCAGCTATGAACATTCTCGCGATTGACTGCTGTCTGAAATTAACGGGAGCGGCACTGATGACCGGCGGTAAAATTTTTTTTGACCAGCGCGATTTAGGTCGCCGACAGTCGAATGATCTGCCGAAAATGACAGAAAAAATTTTGTCCGAAAATAAAATTTCATGGAACGAACTCGACTATATTGCGTTGACGAACGGTCCCGGATATTTCACAGGAATAAGAGTCGGCGCGGCTTATGCGTCAGGGCTTGCGTATGCTTCAGGAACGAAAATAATTCCGGTTTCAACGCTCGAAATGCTTGCGTATGAAAAAAAATCCGAAAAAATTTTGACTTTAATCTACGCCGGACACGGATTTGTTTATGCTGAAGCAAAAAATTTTCTTGAAGCCGGAGAATATTCTCACGAATTTATAAAATCGTGGCTGGAAAAAAATTCCGATGCTGAAGTTATCTCAGATGACCCTGAGCGAATCGAAATGAATGAAATTAAAATTTCGCAGGTCAAGCCGAATTTAATTTCATTGTGCAGGATTGCGGAAAATAATTTTCAGCGTGCTGTAAGTCCAGTCGATTTAAAAATTTCATATTACCGTGCGCCGCAGGGAATGTAAAAAATTTTTCTAAGAAAGGAATAAAAAAAATGGGAAAAAATATCGCTTTGATTTTTGATCTCGTTATGATAATCGTGCTGATGTTTTTCATCTGGCGCGGATTCATTCGCGGATTTTCCGGCGAAATTATAAGTTTTGTCGGGCTTTTTGTTGCTGTTTTCTGTGCGTGGAAATTTCTTGATCCTGCTGTTGAAATGTTCCGGAAATTTTTGCCGTCCGTAACGCTTGATGACACAATAGTGTCTATAATCTGCGGCGTTGTAATATTTTTCGGAGTTGAAATAATTTTTGCAATCATCGGGGCTGTTCTGTCGTATGTCGTGAAGGTCGCTCAGCTTACGATAACAGACCATGTTCTCGGCATTGTCATCGGCTGTGTAAAAACTTTCAGCATAATAGTTTTCATTTACGCAGTTGTGTCATCATTCCCCGGTGTTATTCCCGAAGAGACTCTGGAACAGAGCTACTGTATGAAAGGCGCGTCTTTTGTCTGGCCGCCTATGCGTGATGTTCTGACGGAGATGGGGCTTCTGGACTTTTCAACTTTGACCGGCGAAAAAGTGAAATAAAAAATAAAAAAAATTACCGCCGTTATTTTCAAGCGGCGGTTTTTTGTTGTCTCAAAATTAACGCTTCGAGAACTGTCTCTTTCCTCTTGCGCCCTTCTGACCGAATTTTTTGCGTTCGACCATTCTTGGATCTCTTGTTAAAAGTCCTTCCTTTTTGAGAGCGGGTCTTAAATCAGGATTCATTTTGATTAAGGCTCTTGCGATTCCGAGTTTCACTGCGCCTGCCTGTCCTGTCAAGCCGCCGCCTGAAGCGTTCACGAAAACATCAACGCGACCTTCGACACCGGCTGTCTTTAATGACTGATAGACCTGCGACTGCCACACAAGTCTCGGAAAATATTCTTCAACTGTGCGGTTGTTGATTTTTATTTCGCCTGTTCCAAGGCAGATACGGACGCGTGCAAGAGCATTTTTGCGTCTGCCTGTTCCCCACGTGTATTTATCTTCTGACATTTTTTAATTCCTCCTGTGCTTAAATCTCAAGGCTTACCGGATTCTGTGCGGCGTGCGGATGGTTCGGACCTGCATAGACTTTCAGCTTGCTTGCGTATTTCAGCCTGTTGCGCGGGAGCATTCCTTTGACAACGTGATGGAACAAAGCTTCCGGCTTCGTCTTTACGAGAACTCCCCACGGCGTTGCACGATAGCCGCCGGGATGTCCTGTATGATAATGCCATGTTGACTGCTCGGCTTTGTGTCCTGTGAATCTGACTTTCTCAGCGTTGATGACGATGACGTAATCGCCTGTGTCAACGTGAGGTGTATATGTGGGCTTGTTTTTGCCCGTTAAAATTTTTGAAATTTCAGCGGCGAGACGACCTAAAGATCTGTCTGTCGCGTCAATAACGTACCATTTTCTTTCAACCTGACCGGGTTTTGCCAGGTATGAACTGCTGCCCGTCATAGTAAAAATTTTCCTTTCGACAAAAATTAAAAAAAATAAAATTTATTCTCTATCAGCGGACGGGGGCTTTGTCCGCATTGACAGCTTATTATTTTACCTTAACAAGACGTGAATTTTCAAGTTTGCCCGGCAGTCTTCCGCGTTTCGCAAGAGGTTTGCCGTCAATTTCTTTCAAGTCCATCGTCATATCCAT
>CAJODX010000123.1 GCA_905233295.1 uncultured Synergistales bacterium
AGATTTTGTAGCGTCTAATAAAAAGATGACATACGTCGGTCTGCGCATTAAATAGGAGATAATGCCGTGAACAGGTACACACGCCGCGGTTTCACCCTTGTTGAGTTGTTAATCGTCATCGTTGTAATCGGTGTCTTGAGTGCCATGATGTTGCTCTCAAGCACCGAAGCCGTATCGTCCGCAAAAGCCGCGAGGATCATCAGCAATCTAAGAAACCTCAAAACTGCGGCTCTTGCATGGTACGCCGATAATCTTGATTTTATTGAAGGCAGAGTTACTGACGCTAACGGTAACAATTTCACGTGCATTAACGACAATCGCGAAGCTATTTTGAAATATCTTGGTAGCGATGCTGAAATTGACGATAGGTATCAGTTCAGCAATCAAACGCGTTTAGTTACCGGTCAAAACAGTGCCTCTGATACTGACAACATGTCATGGTATATATGGTATCAAATTGGTGAAAACTGGACATTGACGGAAGACAGAAAAGTTTTGGAAAAACTCGCAAAACGCGGGAAAAGCGTCAAGTTGCGTTATACAACTTCACCAAATGACTGGCAGCCTTCCGGCGGATTATACACGGATTCATCTCAATATCAGTGGGGCATCGGCTTGCATATTTTCGGAAAAAATTATTGGGGAGATCCTAAATAAGAATTTTTAGCCATGAAAAATTACGTAAAACGCCGCGGTTTCACCCTTGTTGAACTTTTAATCGTCATCGTTGTAATCGGTGTCTTGAGTGCCATGATGTTGCTCTCAAGCACCGAAGCTTCCTCGTCAGCAAAAGCCGCTAAAATCATCTCCGACCTGACCAATCTCAAAACAGCCGCGCTGGCATATTACGCTGATAATCTTTACGAAATCATCAAAGCTGAATATGACGTTTTTGATCACGACAAGGCAAGCTATGATGTCAATGTGGCGAAAGTTTTGGAATACATGAACGGCAATACCGCTGACAAAATTCAAATAGCGGGAAACGGCTCGGAAGATTATAAATATTCTTTCGGCAGTCATAGCGCAAAGAGCGGCGGTTACTGGTATGTATGGTGCAGAGTGCCTGATATGAACGTCAGAAAAAAGCTTGAGGCTCGTGCAGATTCGATTGGTCTTGTCTCAGCCAGTAAGTATTATAGAGCAGGACCTGATGATGTACACAAGCTTAAAGCTTCAGACAAGGATCATTTGTACGTTGGTCTGTACATCAGGGGAGACGAGGAATACAAATGACGGTGATAAAAATAAAAAAACGTTGCGGATTTACTCTCGTTGAACTTTTAATCGTTGTTGTTATCATTGCGGTATTGGCTGGAATGATGATGATGTCGAGCGATGACGTTGTAGCGTCTGCACAGGCGGCGAGAATCATTGCGGATCTGACAGACCTGAAAGCGGCTGCAAATGCGTATTATCTTCACAATATAGCCGAAGTTGAAAACAACTCCAGCTGGCGCGGTCTTGATGATGACGCTGTTGAAGCGAAAATCTGGAAATATTTTGACAGAGATAAATCCCGTAAATCACGCGGCACAGAAGCGACTGCATCAACATCGAATAGCGAATATCAATATTCATTCGGCGGCGAGATCGGAACGCACTGGTTTGTCTGGTGCAGGGTCAATGAAAATCCCAAAGTCAGAAAAAAACTCGTTGCTCGAAAAGATATTGTGTCTCTTTGCGCACCCGATGGCTCGTCAAGACCGATAGTCGAAGAAAACGGCGAAACGGTAAGCGGCGGCGATACTCACCATGCTACGGCATCGAAAGATTTCACGGTCAATGCACATTATGTCGGAATGCAAATCCGCTGATGAAAATCAAAAGGAGAAAACATTGTGAACAGAAACGAAAAACGTAAAGGATTTACCCTTGTTGAACTTTTAATCGTTGTTGTTCTCATTGCGATACTTGCTATGAGATTGTTGCTGTCGAGCGATGAAGCTGTTTCATCTGCACAGGCGGCGGCAATAATAGCGGATTTGAAAAATCTCAGGAGCGTTGCGCTTGCGTTCTATGCGGACAACGTAGAAGAGATTGAAAACGATAAACATTTTAACTTTGACGATGGATCAGACGAAACGTCAAATGTTGCAACGAATGATGTTTTCAAGTATATGGATTCGGCGAGCATAAAAAAAATGCGTGTTCCTACATCGCAGGGAGGCAGTGATCAGTATTTAAAATATTCATTCGGCGGTAAACACGGAAAATACTGGTTTGTCTGGTGCGAACTCCCCGCTGACAAAAAGCTGAAGAGAAAATTGCTTGCACAAAAAAATTCTCTCGGATTGTGCGCTCCCAAGACGGATAAAAGTTACCAACACCACGCGTATGATTCAAAGGATTTTACGCTTGATTCAGAGTACGTCGGAATATTCATTCGCTGAAAAAAAATAAAATCTCCTGAACATACGGGAGATTTTTTTTATGTTTTTTTATTTTTCAGATTTTTTTGCTTCGTTCCAAAATTCATCGAGCTGCTCGAGAGTGTAATCCGAAAGATTTTTATTTTCGTTCCGCGCTGAATTTTCCATAAACTCAAAACGGCGTTTGAATTTTTCGCAGACTCCGTTTAATGCCGCGTCAGGGTCAACGCCAAGTCTTCTCGCTAGGTTCACGGTCATAAACAAAACATCGCCGAGTTCTTCGGCAAGGTGTTTCGGGTCATTTTCATCCGCGGCTTCTTTGAGTTCGTTAATTTCCTCGTCGAGTTTCGCAAACAAAGGCGCGTTGCTTCCCTTTTGCCAGTCAAAACCTACATGTGCGGCTTTAGCCTGAATCCTGTTAGCTTTGAGCAATGGCGGCAGACCGTCAGGAACTCCGGCGAGGATTGAAAGATTTTCGTGTTTTTCTTTGCGTTCTTCAGCTTTTATTTTTTCCCAGTTTCTTAAAACTTCGTCGCTGTCATCGGCTTTAACATTTCCGAATACATGAGGATGTCTGCGGATTAATTTATCGCATATTGCACGCACGACATCTTTCATGTCAAAATCGCCGCGTTCTTTTGCAAGCTGTGCAACAAAAACGACCTGCAACAATAAATCTCCGGCTTCTTCTTTAATATTTTGAACGTTGCCTTTTGTTATTGCGT
>CAJODX010000124.1:0-3080 GCA_905233295.1 uncultured Synergistales bacterium
ACGTTTTCATCTGAAGGAAGCTCGGAATTTAATGACGCGTGAAACAGCGCATTATAATAAAACGGTGTTCCGCCTGCGAATAAAGGAATTTTTTTTCTTGCGAGGATTCTTTTGACAGCCTGAGAAGCTTTTTCGGCAAAATCCGAAACTGTAAATTTTTCGTCAGGGTCGGCTATGTCAATCATGTGATGCGGAATTTCACGTCTGAAAGATAAAGAAATTTTGTCGGTGCCTATGTCCATATAGCGATACACCTGACGCGAATCAACCGAAATTATTTCTGATTTTAATTTTTCTGCGACTGAGATACTTAACGCCGTCTTACCTACGGCTGTAGCTCCTATAAAAGCAACCACCGGCTGCCGACTCATTAAACCCTAACGACCTCTTAAAGCGTAATAAAAAATCAAAACGCCCTGCATTATAACATAAAAAAAATTTTTGCAAGTGTATAATTAGCCAAAATTCACAAAAAGGATTCTGAAAATCAAACATGAAAATTAATTTAAATTATTTACATGGAAAATATCCGCCGCTTGACATTGTTGCGCCCGTAATATTCGTGCTGGTGTTTTTTACGATGCTGATGTACTCACGGCTTGAACCGCATGTTGAAGAAGTCAACATGAAATATGTCATTATGAACAGATATAAGCCCGGTTTTGTTCTTGTTGATGTCCGCAGCGAAGCGATTTACGACGGACGTGCGCCTTATATCGGAATGAAAATGCCGCCGCAGGAAGGTGTACCGGGAGGTCATATTCCCGGAGCTGTGAGTTTTCCTGCAAAAGATTTGAATGTTGCCGCCGCCGCAGCAGCTCTCGCAAAAGTCGGTATCACAAGGGAGAACAACATAATTTTATATTGCAACACCGGCGTTCTTTCAGGAAGATTCGGAGATGCCTTAATCAGAAAATTTAATTTCTCGCCGTCAAAAATAAAACATTACACGGGCGGCATCGTAAACTGGACTAAAGACGAGGAAAATGTCCTGTTGCCCGAAGACCATGACCCGCCGTATTATTCTGAAGATTACTGGGTGAGCTATATGGACAAGTACTCAGGAAACTCAGGCGGCAAATAAAATCACGAAAATTTCAAATAGTGTTAAAATTATACGCGAAAAAAATTTGTAAAACTCTAAAAGTTTTTCAGAGGATTTATATTTTTATGAAAGGTAGGCGAAAACCGTTACAGATTTTTATAAATCAACTTGACGACTGAATGTTGACCGCGTTGGATAGAGAAAAATTAAAAGCGATAACCAAGCTGTCAGGAGCGAATTTTAATCGGGAATTGAAGCCTTCGAAGCGTTACACCAAACGTGAGTAGCAAGTTTTACCCGCGAAAACGGACGCGTTGAACAAGGAATGAAACATAAAAGTTGATTTATTAATTTTTTATAAGTTTTCTGTAACGAACTTACAATGCACGGTACTATTTGGGCGTTAGTGCCTTCGTTTTTTGCAATAGGTTTGGCACTGCTCACAAAAGAAGTTTATTCTTCACTGTTCCTTGGAATTTTGCTTGGAGCGTTGTTTGCCGCAGATTTTAATATTATAAATGCTTTCAACGTTGTTGTTGTAAAAGGTTTATCGTCATCAGTTTCCGAACTCGGCGGAATAATCTGTTTCCTCGTTATTTTGGGAATCCTCGTAGGACTTGTTAACAAATCGGGCGGAAGTCAGGCTTTCGGACGCTGGGCTGAAAAAAATATCAAGTCGCGTGTCGGAGTACAGATTGCAACATTTATTCTCGGAATTTTGATTTTCATTGATGACTATTTCAACTGTCTTACGGTCGGTTCAGTCATGCTCCCTGTTACGGACAGAGCGAAAATTTCACGTGCAAAACTCGCGTATTTAATTGACGCAACAGCTGCACCCGTGTGCATGATAGCTCCGATTTCGTCATGGGCAGCCGCAGTTTCCGGAGTTGCAAATGATTTAGGCACCGGCGTTACAGGAATACAGCTTTTCATTAAGGCGATACCTTATAATTTTTATTCTCTTCTTACATTCGTGTTCATTGTCTCGCTTGTCTTTATGAATTTCGATTACGGCAAAATGAAACTCGCTGAGATGAACGCCAAGCTTAATGGAGATTTAGGCGCATTGAAAGGTTCTGAAACCCCCGAGGGAAATTCAAAAGGAATGATCATTGACCTCGTACTGCCCGTTGTAGCATTGATTATCGTTGTTTTCTTTGCGATGTTATATGCCGGAGGATATTACGGCAAAACCGACTGGATAGGCGATGAAAACACTGGAAATTTAATCGGCGCATTCGGAGACACTAACGCTATGATAGCTCTTCCGTGGGGAGGACTTGTCGTTTTGTTATGCTCGTTCGTGTATTTCATGCTCAGACGGACGATAAAATTCAAAGAGATGGGTGATTGCATACCGCAGGGCTTTGTAGCTATGGTGCCGTCAATTTTGATATTAATCATGGCAACGACTTTGAAAACAATCACATCGAATCTCGGAGCGGCGCAGTTTGTCCATGATTTAATGCTCGGAGCTTCTTCAGGACTTTACAGCCTTCTGCCTGCGGTCATTTTCCTTGTTGCTATTGTCCTTGCGTTTGCGACAGGAACATCGTGGGGAACATTCGGAATTTTAATCCCGATAGTAACGGCGATTTTCCCTCACGACAGCGAGCTTTTAGTCATCGGAATTTCAGCGTGCCTTGCCGGAGCTGTCTGCGGAGATCACTGCTCGCCGATTTCTGACACAACGATAATGTCTTCAGCAGGTGCGCAGATAGAACACGTTCAGCACGTTTCAACTCAGCTTCCATATGCAATAACTGTTGCAGGTGTCAGCTTTGTAACATACGTGCTTGCAGGTTTTGTGAACAACTGGATTGTGTGTCTGGCTGTAGGTGCTGTTTTAACGGTTGCAACGCTTATATGCATCAAGAAAAAAACAGCGGTCTAAAAATTTTTCAGTACGTTTCAAAAAAGCCGGCTTTTTGTTAAGTTCCGGCTTTTCTTTTTTTATTTTTCACTTTTCATAAGCCTTTTGAAAGCGGCTGAGGGCAGCATTAATATAACGTGTCGGGCAGGCAAGATTCCA
>CAJODX010000124.1:3144-5810 GCA_905233295.1 uncultured Synergistales bacterium
AAAATAATTTTGCATCTTCGCGGTTTCGCCGTTCAATTTCTTTATAACTCAAGCCAAGTCCGTTAAGATCGAGCCATAAAAGATACGTTCCTTCAAGCTGAGAAATTTTTACGCACGGAAATTCACGTGCCATAAAGTCAGCGATCAAATTTCTGTTCGTTTCGATGACTTTCAGAGCGCCTCGAAGCCATTCGCCGCAGTTTCTGTATGCAGCCTCTGCAGCCCTGTAACCAAGAATATTGCATTTGGGGTGAGGATTCGTGAGCATGAGAGCGTTCAAAAATTTTTCGCGGAGTTTCGGATTGGGAATGAAAATATTTGAAGTCTGAAGTCCGGCAATATTAAAAGTTTTGCTGGGAGCCGTGCATACGATGCAGCTGTTTGCGAACTCTTCACTGATTGAAGCAAAGACGCTGTGAGTGAAACCCGTCATGGTTAAGTCGCAGTGAATTTCATCAGAAAGGACGAGAACGTTATTTTTCAAACAGATTTCACCGATTTTTTTTAACTCAGCGTATGTCCAGACTCTTCCGCATGGATTGTGAGGACTGCAAAGAATTAATAATTTAGTATCAGGGTCAGCGGCTTTGCGTTCAAAATCTTCAAAATCAATTTCATATCGCGTGCCTGTATTAATCAGGGGATTTTCAGCGAGTTTTCTGTTTTGATTTATTACAGCGCCGTACATCGGATAATAAACCGGAGTGTTGAGAATGATTTTATCGCCTTCATTTGTGAAAGCTCTGACTGCTGTGAAAAAAGCATCAACAACGCCATGCGACGGAAGAATCCATTCGGGTTTTGCGTTCCAGCCGTAATGTGTCTGCATCCATTCGCAGACTGAAGATAAATATCCCGGAGTTGCAGCTGAATATCCTAAAATTGAAGTTTCGAGTTCATGTTTTAAGGCTTCGATTATTTCGGGGGCTGTAACAAATTCCATATCTGCGACAGAGAACGGGATAATGTCATCAGATTCGTTTACGCCGTACCGCGCCATTTCGTCCCATTTGAATGAACCTGTTCCGTAACGTTTTATGACTGTTTCAAAATCATATTTCAAGAAAAAAACTCCTTTTTTAATAATTATAGCGAAAAGAAAAATTTTTTTGCATTCTCAAAATTTGCACGGGAAAAAATTCCTTAATATAATTTAAATAGAAAAAATCTTTTATGAAAGAAGCTGAATTTTTATGTCATTATCCTCGAATATAAGAACCCTGAGAAAGAGAGCAGGTCTTACTCAGATTGAGCTTGCTAAAGAACTTGAAATTTCGATTGCGACTTTAAGACGCTGGGAGGCAGGCGAAACAGCTCCGACAGGTACGAGAATAAAAGAACTCGCGGAACGTCTTAACGTTACGCCTGAAGATATTGTTGCCAATGGATCTGACTCGAACGATAAGAAAACGATTCCCGAGCATGGAATGTTAGTTTTTGACAACGGAGTATCGCGCATAGAAATTCCGCCGACGGAAAAAGGTTATGAACTTTTCAATAAACTCGTTGAGAGTATGTTGCCCAAACAGCGCGAGTGAAAAAACTTGAACTTTTTAAAATTCCGTGTATAATACACAAAGTTAAAGAACGGAGAATTGGCCGAGCGGTCGATGGCGGTTGACTTGAAATCAATTGAGGTGCAAGCCTCCGGGGGTTCGAATCCTCCATTCTCCGCCAGATATTAAAAAGCCGAAATAAAATTTTTATAAAAGATAAATTAAATCCCTGTGAATAACGGGGATTTTTGTTTCTCTGTGTAAAATTTTGTATGCCCATAGAAAACAATAAAACCGTATGCTTTTCTGTAGTCCTGCTATAATGTTTTCATTAAGACTACGGTAAAGGGGATTTTTTCAGCAATGGCACTGACTGATATGCAGGTTAAGGCATTAAAAGCACAAGAGAAAAAATACGCCGTTTCTGACGGGCACGGGTTAATTTTAGAAGTCCGTCCCAACGGCGCAAAATACTGGATTGTCAGAATGTGGCGCAACGGGAAAGAAATCAGACGGCATTTAGGCAGTTATCCTCAACTGTCAGTCAAGGAAGCTCGGATTAAAGCCGCCGAAGAACACGACAGGATTTCCGAGAAAAAAGAAAAATCAATCACGCTCGGCGAGTTGGCAGAAGAATGGCTGAAAACCCGCATGACCGACAAAAAGCCATCATATTTAGAAAGCATACGCATGAGACTACGGTTATATATTCTTCCTGAATTTGAAAAAACTCCGATAACTGAAATAAATTCAGCTGACGTTCTGGCTTTGTGCCGGAGACTTGAAGAACGCAGAACAATCGAAACCGCCGCCCGCGTAAAAAATTTAATTGGTCAGATAATCCGTTACGCAATCGCAACGAACAGAGCCGAGAATGACCCGACAACAGCGTTAAAAAATGCCCTCGCTTCACGACAGCATAAGCACATGGCGGCATTGACCAAGCCCTCGGACATTGCGCTTTTAATGAAAAATATTAATGCTTATCCGAGGACGCTGATACGTTGCGCGTTGAAATTTTCAGCTTTGACTTTTTGCAGACCCGGCGAAATCAGGCACGCTGAATGGAGCGAAATTGATTTTGAAAATTCAGAATGGCGAATCCCCGCAGAAAAAATGAAAATGAAGCGCGTTCATATTGTGCCATTATCAAAACAGGCGATTGAAATT
>CAJODX010000125.1 GCA_905233295.1 uncultured Synergistales bacterium
GACCTTATAAAAATCTCGTTGACGCGGCATCAAAACAATACGGAGTAGAAAATAATTTCGTCTGGGCAATAATGAGACAGGAAAGCGCGTTCAAAGTCAGCGCGAAAAGCTGGGTCGGAGCGGCTGGACTTATGCAGCTGATGCCAGCAACGGCAAAAGAAGAGGCAAAGCGTGCCGGACTGAAAAATTACGATTTATACAGCGCCGGCGATAATATAAAGCTTGGAACATCACATTTAAGCTGGCTTGGAAAAAATTTCGCAAAAAAAGAACACGTTATGGCTGCTTACAACGCAGGTTCGGGCAACGCACGAAAATGGCTCAAGACTGTGGGCGAACGTGCGGATCTTCCTGAATGGATTGAAGCTGTAAAATTTGAAGAAACGAACGGCTACGTTCAGCGTGTCTCGGCTAATCTGGAAATTTACAGATTGCTTTATTAAATTCGGCATGAACACTCGCGACTTCAGTCGTGAGATGAAATGCCGCCGTAGACTTTAGTTTCTATAACTAATTGACTTTTTAAAAAAGTATGACGGCACGGCTGTGCTTGCGGTGTCCGGCGGCGGAGATTCCGTTGCACTGCTGTGGCTGTTCAAAAATTTTTTTGGCGGAAAAATTTCTGTCGTTCATGTCAATCACGGCATAAGAGAAAACGATTCAGACATTGACGAAAATTTTGTTGTAAATTTAGCTTCATCGTTCGGAGTTGAAGCCGTTCACAAAAAAGTCAGCGTTCCTGAAAAAAAATTCAAGGGCGAATCCATTGAAGCTGCGGCGCGGCGTTTGAGAATCGAAACCATATGCGAAACCGCAGAAAAAATTTTCGGAAAAAATTCAAAAATTTTTCTTGGACATAACCGCGATGATTTAGCCGAAACCGTTTTATTCAACATTCTGCGCGGCACAGGCATCCGCGGCTCTGTCGGAATAACAGAATGCACGGAACACAACGGATTAAAATTTTACAGACCTCTGCTTGGACTCCGGCGCGATTTTTTAAGAGAAATTTTAAGAACGCGGAACATTGAGTGGCGCGAGGACAAAACGAACGAAGATGACACATATACGAGAAATTTTATAAGATTAAAACTTCTTCCGTTAATAGAGAGCAGGATAAATTCTTCAGCTGTTGAACATCTTGCGGCATTCGGCGAAGACATGAGGCTAATCAGAAATCTTGAAGACGAACAAAGCCGCGAATTGCTGAAAATGTGCAGAGAGGCTGAATTTTCGGATTTAACGCTGAACAGGAAAATCCTGCAAAATTTTACAAACAGTGAAAGAGCTTTAATAATCCGTGAAGCCGGAAGAATTTTGAAAATAAAAACTCTGTCGCGTGAACGCTGCGAAAAACTCGCGGACTTGACCGCAAAACATTCAGATTTTATTTTTCAATGGTGCGGCGGCGTTACTGTCAAAGGCATGAAGGACAGAATAATCTTTGAAAGAAGCGATGAAAAAGATGCAAATTGAAGATCAGATTGAAAATTTATTAAATGACTTTGAAAATCTAAAAATTCAGCTTTCTCATAAGGCGGCTGAAATTCATCAGCGCGAAATTTTAAAAGACCTTGACGCAAAACGCACTGACTGGGAACGGCGTTCGGCACTGTTTGTACCTTTGAAGGAGAAACTTGAGAAAGGCGCAAAAACTCTTGAACTCGGTGAAGCTTACGCGGCAATCAAAGAGTTAAGAGAACTCCGCGAAAAACATAAAATCCGTCAGGCGGCTCTGCGTGATGAAATGGTAACGACACGCGCAGAGCTGAGAAATGCTGAAGAGGCTTTAAACATAATCGAAAACGAATATCGCGACAAACTCGCTGCGCAGACAAAACTTCAAAATACTGTGGCGCGGGTCAAAACGCTTGATGAACAGATTCAAAAACGCAGTGAAGCCGCTGTTCAGGCACGGAACGAATACAATGAAGCCGACAGACAATATAAAGAATGTTCGGAACAGCTTGAAAAAAAACGCGGAGAACTCGAAAAAATTGAAATTTCATTGAGAGAAACGCGAAAATTTTTGCAGTTTCATTCATTCGATGAAAAATTACAGGCAAACCTTCCCGGGATTCAAAAATGTTTTTCAATGCTCAAGGAGATCGAAGAAAAAAGACAGGAGCTTAAATCTTTATGGAGCGAGTCAATAAAAAAACGTCAAAACGCTCAAAATATTCTCAACGAAAGATATTCTGAATTATCTGCGTTTAATCATAAACTCGCGGTGCATGAAAAAATTTTTACGAAAGCGCGGTCTTTTTTTGAAAGTTCGCTGAAAGGCAAATCGCTATCGGAATGGCGGGAAATCTGCGAGAAAAATATCAAACGTCTTGCGGATTTAAGTAAACTTTACCAAAAATTTCAAAAAGTCCGCGACCTCGAAGATAAAATAAAAAATTTTCAGGATATAAAACAGCAGATTCAGCATGAAACACGGGAGTTAAACATTCGCAACGTTGAACAGTCAAGCTTGATCATTGAACTTCAAAACGAAGTCGAAAAACTTGAAAAACGTTCGGCTCTCCTCAAACGTATTCAAGATATTGAAGCTGTTCGTGAACTTTTGCAGGACGGTATTCCGTGTCCTCTGTGCGGCTCTGTTTCACACCCTTACGTCTCTGGAGCGTCCGTGCCCGACCCTGATGAAGTTTACAACCAGCTTGCTGAAACGCAGAAAAATCTTGAAAAACTCCGCACGGAACTTTCAGAACGGCAGACAAATATCGGGGGACTTGACGAAAAATTATCTTCGACAATGCAGAATGAACTCGAATTAAAAAAACAGCTCAACGAAATTAAATCGGAAATTTCTTCGGACGTTTCATCGCTGGGATTAAATTTCAGCCAAGGCATACCCCCGTTAGAAGAAATCGACAGAAGTATGCAGAAAACAAGAGATGCTCTCAAGTTTGCTCAAAATACTTCGGAAGCCGCTGAAGCCGCCGAAGCTGAAATGAAAACAGCTGGCGATGAACTCGAAAAAATCCGTGAAAAACGTGAAGCCGCAGCTCATTCGCATCAGGAAGCCCTGTTTGAACTTCAAAACGAAAAAACTCAGGAAGACAGATTTTCAAATGAAACAAAAATTCAGGACGAGGCTGTGTTAAGTCTTAAGCGCGAATTAATTTCACAGATAATGCCTTTTGGCTATAAATCCGTGCCTGATAAAAATCCCGATTCCGTTCTGGAAGCTCTTGAAAGCCGAATGAACGAATGGAGCAAAAATACAAAACGCTGTGATGTTCTTGAACATGAATTTTCAAATATTAATTCAAAAATGGCGATGCTGAAAAAAAATTCAGAGGCATTGAAAGCAAAATGCAGCGACCTGTCAAACAGAGTCAAAGCAGTCGAAGCCGAACGAAACGGATTGCAGCAGCAGCGCATTGTGATTTTTGAAGCAAAAAATCCCGACGAGGAAACGGAACGAATGAATGAAACCGTTGCAAATCTCCGTACGCAGCTCAATGAACGGCGCGAAACAAAAAACGAACGCAGTTTAAAATTGGATAATATTCTGAGCGGACTTCACGGACTTGAAACGGAAATGGCGAAGGGACGCGAGGAACTTCAGCGCAATGAAATCAATTTCGGAAAAAAACTTTTGCCTTTAGGATTCCGTAGCGAAGATGACTACGCGGCATCATGCCTGACATCTGACGAACGCCGCGAACTTCAAAACAGACTTCGTGAACTTAATCAGGAAGATTTTGAATTAAAATCTGACCATGAAAACGCTCAGGCAAAATTACTTGAGATTCAGTCTGAACCATCTGAAAGCGAAGAATTTTTGACGGAAAAAATGAAACGCCTGAAAAATTCTTTAGACGAGATTATCGAAAAAGGCTATAACAATTCAAATCTTGAATTAATAAAAAACGAAATTGTTCCCGAAATCAAAAATTTAACTTTATCATGCGGTTTGCCGGAGGTCTTTTGACATGAACATAACATGGAATGAATTTTCATTTTTTCTGACGCAGCTTAAAAATTTACCCGTAAGCAAAAACATTGAACTTGAAAACGGCGGATTTTGCGTTTCAACAGGATGCAGTATGGAGAGCTGGGTATTTTATCCCGAAAGAATTTACAACGCCGATGTTGTTGAGACTGTAACAGAATTTTTCAAAGATGAAAAAATTTCTTTTATGTGGCCTGTGTATGACGGCGGCGAAAAATTTCTGGAAGATTCAGGATTAAAATACGCCGGAAGTTTAACGGGAATGATTTATGACCCTGAAAATTCCGCTTCAGAATGTGAAATTTCAAAAATAAATTTTAATTTCAAAGATTGGGCGCGAACAGCATGGTGCGGCTTTGGCGGCAAAGAAGATGAAATTTCGGAAAAATATTTTGAGCTTGTTGAAGCTTTCGATAAAAATCCGAAATTTTCTCTTCATCTTCATAAGACTGAAAATAAATTTGACGGCTCTTTTATGTTGCTCGATGAACCTGATTCAACGGGAGTTTATTATTTCGCAACCGTACCTGAGATGCGGAGACGCGGCATAGCCTTTTCAATGATGAAGGACATATGCAGACTTTCACGCGGAAAAAAAATTTTTTTACAGTCAACTCCGGCGGGACTTCCGTTTTACAAAAAATTCGGATTCAAAGAGCTTTGTAAAATTCCGGTGTATTCAGATTCGTGTGATGTCTTCTGAAAAATTCACGCGAAAAAATAAAAAATTCCGACAAAACCTGCACCGCCTACAATATTGCCGAGCGTAACGGGAATTAAATTTCTGAGCAACGCGTCCCAACCGATATTTGCGTGTGCAAAAATTCCGGCTGGAATGTAATACATGTTCGCAACGCTGTGTTCAAAGCCTGACGCAACAAAAAGCCATACAGGAAAAAACAAAACCAGAATTTTTCCGGCAGTGTCCGAAGCCTTGAACGACATAAAAACAGCAAGACACACGAGCCAGTTGCAGAGAATGCCTCGAATGAAAGCATCGCTGAATGACAGAGAGGATTTATTCAGCGCGATTTTCATTGTATATTCGCGCAGAGGAACGCTCAGCTGTCCTGAGATAAGCCACGCTATGAAAATTCCTCCGGCTAAATTTCCGGCATAAACGACAATCCAGCTCCTTAAAAGTTGCGAAAGAGAAATTTTTTTCTTTAATAACGCCGTTATCATTAAACAGTTTCCTGTGAAGAGTTCCGCTCCTGCAATGACAACGAAAATTAATCCAGCCGGAAATATCAGACCTGAGATAAGGCTTTGCGCCTGAGATACCGATGCGCCCGCAACGTTAGCCGCCTGTGCGCCGAACGCAATATAAACTCCGGCAAGAAATCCCAACAAAAATTGTCTGGCGATTGAAAACTCAGCTTTCTTTACAAAAATTTCTTCCATAAAAAATCCCCGATTAAAAAAATTTTTTAGATTATAATGGAAATCATGGAAGAAAACATAGAAAACAGAAATTCTGAAATTTTAACCCATCTGAAAACTCTTGGACTTGAAGCCGGAGCAACTCCAGATGATATTCACGCGGCATTCAGAAAATTTGCGAGAGAACTCCACCCCGATGTTACAGGCTCGAAAAGCGATTTTCGTTTCAAACAGATAACGAGCGCGT
>CAJODX010000126.1 GCA_905233295.1 uncultured Synergistales bacterium
ATAATATCAGCGAATCTCGGATCGAACTGTGAACCTTTGCCGTTTTCAATCTGTTCGCGGACTTTTTCTTGAGACATAACATCACGGTAGCTGCGTTTGCTTGCCATTGCGTCATATGCGTCTGCTACGGCGATGATTCGTGCCTCTTCGGGAATGCTGAAATTTTTAAGCCCGTCAGGATAGCCTTTGCCGTCATAACGTTCGTGATGCCACCGCGCCCCCATTGCGAGAGTCGGAAGCTCCTTGACATTCCGCAAAATTTCATATCCCATAGCCGGGTGAGTTTTTATTATCGCAAATTCTTCATCAGTGAGTTTTCCTGTTTTATTGATGATAGACTCAGGAACGCCGATTTTTCCGATGTCATGCAAAAGCCCCATCATATAAATCTCGTCCTGTTCGCGTTGTGATTTTCCTGCTCTGCGCGCGATTTCTTTTGCATATTCAGCAACTCTTACAGAATGTCCGTTCGTGTAGGTGTCTTTCGCATCGACCGCCTTTGCAAGTGCGAGCATGAAACCCTGTGTCAGGTGCGCGGATTTTCTTTCGCCTTCGAGAGCTTTGTTGATGTAACACCGCATATCCCCGACCATTTTCTGTAAACTCAGATAAAGTTTTTCGACTTCATCGCCCGTATGAATATTGAGATCGGGAAGCTGCGCCGCCCTGCTTTCTTCGTCCATGTCAAAATATCGATCCATTAAAAAAGACATTGCGTTCACGGGGCGTACAACATGATGAATTATGAACAGATTGAAAATATACGCTATCGGAACGGCGGTACTCATCATCAAAAGTCCGAGCCGCAGAGCCGCACGCCACCCGCTGAAAATGAAATCGAGCGAAAAAATTTCTTCGCCTGTACCTGCCTCGAAAATACCTGTTACGAAAATCGCGACAAGACTCAGTGAAAAAGCCTCCCATAAAGAGAGCGCGGTTATCTTTAAGCCTAACTGGCGGTGAATATTTTCATTCTGCATTGCTTTTACATAAGCCCAGCTCATTTTTTTCACTTTTTCGGGAGCGAATCTGAAAAACGCGGCAACAGAAAATGACGCGGCAAAACATTCCGGCAGCGCAGAATAGAGCAGACTCATATAAGGAAGATTGGCGTAATATTCAACAAGACTTATATCTGACACTATGAGACTGAATGTCAGTTTCCAGCAGAGTGCCAGCAGACATGACAGCAACAACGCCGAGAAAGATGCTTTCAGCCAGTTTCGATAATAGCCTTTATATGAAAGCAGATAAGAAACCAAGACGACTATAAGATATGTTGATAACGCGTATAAAATTGCGTAGTCGCTGATTCTTAAAAATTCAACTGAAAAAATAAGCGTAAAAGATAAAAGTCCGCAACCAAGTCCGCCTGTGCCTGAAGCAAAAATAATAAACGCGTCAGTAAATGCGAAACCGAACTCGCAGACCTGATACACTGTACTGGTGTAATATCTTGAAACGATGACGAGCAGCGCACAGACAACGGCGATTGAGAATGTGAATGTTCTGTGCTGTTTTTGAAGTTTTATAATTTCATTCATTAAAAATTTTTTCCTGTTTTTTTAATTTTATTATCCCGTATATCAGCCATAAAATTTCCAGCGGAAGAAGAAAAGCTAAAGTCTTATAATGCCATTCGTTTGAAATCCGCCATAAAATTCCGCGGCTGGAACGTGTTATATCAACAAAAAGACGCATCAGCGAATATGAAATCAAAGCCAGCGGCGCAAGAATCGAATCTGAATCTGAAAGCCTGTGTCTTTTTGAAATTATTTTTTCAACTGAAATCAGCATAATCAAAATAACAAACGCAGTCAGCGAATAATAAATCTGCACAGGGTGTCTCAAAAGTCCGGCGCGTTCAAAAGGAAAATGAACCCCCGTGAAAAAATTCGTCTGAAGTCCAAGACAGCAGCCATTAAGAAAACAGCCCCACCGTCCGATAGCTATCGTGAGCATTGCAGGCAGCGCGGCAGCTTCAGATAATTTCAAAAATGAAATTTTTTTATTGAAAACTGACAGAATGAAAGCCGAAATGAAAGCTCCCAAAATTGCGCCGGTTTCGTGAAGTCCTCCGCGGTTAAAGTCGAGCAGAAGCGAAGGATTTTTGTAATATACACGCCAGTTCACAAAATATTCTGGTGCGCGTGCCCCTAAGAGCATAAACAAAAAAGACACGCTCAAAATTTTTCGTGCCGTGTCTTCGTCAATTTTATAAGGTTCGAGCCGGTGAACGATCCAGATGATCGCAAGCGACAGAGCTAGAAACCACACCGCGCTGTACGAGTCAACTCTGAAGCCCGCGATTTCAAATAATGTCGGATACATATTTTTAAAATTTTAAAGCAAAAAACAGATGCCGTAACGCGGAAAAACGTTCACGACACCTGCATGATGTTTTTTTTAATTTCCTTTATAGACCAGAGGGATTAAAAATCCTTCAGCGACTTCATCAGCCATTGACTTGCCTTCAAGAATTTCAAGCAGTTTCAGCGCAAAAAACGGAGTTACCGCCGGACCTTTAGCTGTTGTGATGTTGCCGTCTGTTTCAACGATGTTTTTGCCGATGACAGCACCTGTTAAATGAGATTCAAGTCCAGGATAGCAGACCGCTGTTTTTCCGGCGAGGATTCCTGCTTTGCCGAGAGCCGCGGGGGCTGCGCAGATTGCCGCGATTAATTTGTTTTCCGCGTGATATTTTTTGATGAGTTCCTGAAGACCTTCGTGATTTTTGATTTCGAGAGTTCCGCCGGGCAGGACGAGCATATCGAATTTTTCGTTTTTCACGGCATCGAACATTGCATCTGCACGGACGGGAATTTTATTTTTGCTGATGACTTCTTCAGATGCAGTCAGCGATACCATAGTAGCGACAACGCCGCCGCGTCTTAAAATATCAACTGTTGTAAGGGCTTCTGTTTCTTCAAAACCTGTCGTTAAAAAAACTGCTGCTGTTTTCAATTTATAGACACTGCTACGTAAAAAGTGTAATTAAGTGTAATTTCACCTTTCCGATTATTCCTCGTTCAACCTGTCCTCTTTCGCCGTAGCTACTTGAGTT
>CAJODX010000127.1 GCA_905233295.1 uncultured Synergistales bacterium
GGAAACGTTCAAAATTCCGTTGGTGTCAATGTCAAAGCTGACTTCAATCTGAGGAATGCCGCGCGGTGCAGGGGCGATGCCGTCGAGAGTAAACTGTCCGAGTTTAACGTTATCCTGAGCCATTGAACGTTCGCCCTGAAAGACCATGATTTCAACCTGAGGCTGATTGTCCGCCGCAGTCGTGAAGACCTGTGATGCATGAGCAGGAATAGCCGTGTTGCGTTCAATCATTTTCGTCATAACGCCGCCAAGAGTTTCAATGCCGAGCGTTAAAGGCGTAACGTCAACGAGAACGATGTCTTTATGATGATCGCCGCCGAGTATTGAACCCTGAATCGCTGCGCCTGCTGCGACACATTCATCGGGGTTGATACCTTTCGTGGGTTCTTTGCCGAGAAGTTCAACGATTTTTTTCTGCACCATAGGCATTCTTGTTGAACCTCCGACAAGAAGAATTTTGTCAATCTCGCCAGCACTCAGTCCTGAGTCTGATAAAGCTCTCTGTGTCGGCTTGACTGTCCTGTCGAGAAGGTCTGAGGTCATTTCTTCAAATTTTGCTCTTGTGAGTTTCATCTCAAGATGTTTCGGACCTGTCTGGTTAGCTGTGATGAAAGGCAGTGAAATTGTCGTTTCGGTCATATTTGAAAGTTCGATTTTTGCCTTCTCCGCAGCTTCACGAAGTCTCTGCATCGCCATGCTGTCATTTTTAAGGTCAATGCCCTCGGATTTTTTGAAGCCGTCAACGATCCATTCAACGATTCTGTTGTCCCAGTCATCGCCGCCGAGTCTGTTGTCTCCAGCCGTAGCCTTGACTTCAAAGACACCTTCTGCAACGTTCAGGATTGAAACATCGAAAGTTCCGCCGCCAAGGTCAAACACGAGAATATTCTGCTCGCCAGCTTTGTTTTCGCCGTATGCAAGGCAAGCCGCTGTAGGTTCATTGATGATTCTCAAAACTTCAAGACCTGCAATCGTTCCAGCGTCTTTCGTTGCCTGTCTCTGAGCATCTGTGAAATATGCCGGTACTGTGATAACGGCTTTCGTTACGGTTTCTCCAAGATAGTCTTCAGCATCGCGTTTGAGTTTCTGAAGTATCATAGCTGAAATTTCCTGCGGAGTATATTTTTTGCCGTCAATCGAGACTTTATAATCCGTACCCATCTCGCGTTTGATAGACATTATCGTTCTGTCGGCGTTGACGATTGCCTGACGTTTTGCAAGCTGTCCGACAAGTCTTTCGCCGTCCTTCGTGAACGCCACGACTGAAGGTGTCGTCCTCGCGCCTTCGTTGTTGGCTATAATGGTGGTCTGTTCGCCTTCCTGTACTGCGATGCAGCTGTTTGTGGTTCCTAAATCAATTCCTACTACTTTAGCCATAATAAATTTTTTTCTCCTTTTTTAAATTTTTTAATTTTTTCCTACTGTAACCTGTGCGGGGCGTAAAACTCTGTCTTTTGTGCGCCAGCCTTTCAGAATTTCACTTACGACTTTGCCGTCAAGCTCCGGGTCATCAACATGTTCAGTGCCTGACGCATCGTGCAGAGACGGATCGAAAACTTCGCCTTTTGCGTTTATTGCGCTGACCCCGAGATTTTCAAGAGCGTTTATGAACTGTCTGTGAACCATTTCAACGCCTTTCACGATACTTGAAGGATCTTCGTTCGCAACACTCAAAGCTCTGTCGAGGTTATCCAGCACCGGAAGAAATTCGATTACAGCATCTTCCTTTGCACGCTGGCGACTCTCCTGACGTTCTTTTATTGTCCGCTGTCGGAAATTGTAAAAATCCGCACGCACTACAGCCAAATCATGTTCAAGCTCTTTTATTTTTGTTTCAAACTCGTTTTCAGGGGTCTGTTCATCAGTTTCCTGTTCCTGAGCTTCTTCATTCTGAGTCTCTTTATCCGTTGTTAATTCTTCGCTTTCTAAATTTTCCACTTCATACCTCCTGCTTTCTAGTTGCTTTCGTCAAGTGCTTCAGCGACACTTTCAAGAACACTGATGGATTTTTCATAATCCATTCTGAGCGGACCGATCAACCCCAACACTGCACGCTGCTGCCTCGGACGCGCCGGAATTAAAATCATGGCGTTGTCTTCCATGCCTTCGGTTTCGTTTTCTTCGCCGAGCGAAATTTTCATAGCTGAACTTCCGCGGCATTTTTCTACCATGTGAGCTAAAGGTTTTTCCTGCTCAAGAATATTCAGGACAGCCTGAAGCCGCGATAAAGCTTGAAAGTGAGGAAGTCCCAAAATCTGCCGCGCTCCGGAACTGAAAAATTTATAATTCTGTTCAGTCAGAAATCTGTCGAGTTCTTTGATAGCGTCCCTGCATGAAGTTTCAGCTTCTTCAAGTCCTCCTAAGACATATTGATAAAGAGCCTCGCGCACTTCGCTCCATGAATGACCGCCTGCAACAGTGTTAATGCGCCGCGTGAGTTCTTCAAGAGTTCCGGCATCTATGTCATACGGCAGATTAAACTGCGAATGATGGACAAGCCCGCCCTTCAAAACTATCAGCGCAAGAATGTTTCTGCCGCCTATGAGTATTAAATCTATCCGCTGAATTTCAGCATCATCAAGAGTCGGTACGGCTGCGACAGCGACACAGTTCGTAAGTCTTGCCATAAGGTGAGTAACCTGATTCAGGAGTTCTTCAATTCCGCTGCGGCTGCCGAGAATTTCGCGCCTTATGTCTTCTTCGTGAGAATGACTTCTTGCCCTTGCCGTTACAGAGTCAACATAAACTCTGTACGCTCTTGCAGTCGGAAGTCTTCCTGACGATGTATGAGGCTGGTAAAAATACCCGAGTTCTTCAAGGTCTGCCATGTCATTTCTAATCGTTGCAGGGCTGAATTTATTCAGATATTTTTTCACGATTGTACGTGATCCGGCAGGCTCTCCAGTCTTTATATACTCGTAAACCACAGCAAGAATGATGCTCAACTGTCTCTCTGTCATCTTTGTCCGCTCACCTCCGTTTTTTATTTTTTAGCACTCACGCTCAATGAGTGCCATTAATTTTTTAACGCTGATAAGATTA
>CAJODX010000128.1 GCA_905233295.1 uncultured Synergistales bacterium
CGGCTTGAGGAGGAATTTTCTTCAGGATTTCCCGAAGAGGTCGAATGGCTGATGCAAAACGGTTTTGACGAAAGGTTTAATCCTTTAAAAGGTCTTGGCTATCGTGAATTGATTGATTTTCACAGAGGAAAAATAAAATTCAGTGAGGCACTCGAACAGTCAATCGCAAGGAGAAAAGCATTCTGTCGCCGACAGCAGACATGGTTCAAAAAATTCGAGCCGGTAGTGTGGTTTGATGTTTCAGAATCGAATCACGAAAACGAAATTCTTGATTTAATCAAAAAACATTTAAACGGCGGGGTTCAAAAATGAAAATCATCATGGCTGAACACGCGGGCTTTTGTTTCGGAGTTAAAAGAGCTGTTGACGCAATCGAAAAATCTCTTGAAAATTCAAAAGAAGTCTGGACAATAGGTCTTCCGATTCATAATCCTCAGGAAGTTGCGAGGCTTAAAAAAAACGGCTTGCATGTTGCGAATGACGGGAGCGAAATTCCTTCGGGCAGTGAAGTTTTGATACGCGCGCACGGCGAGGCTCTTGATGTTATTGAAAAACTCCGTTCACGAAATATAAAAGTCTGCGACATGACGTGTCCTTTCGTAAAAAAAGCTCAGGATTTTGCGGCGGAGTTCAGCGAAAAAAAATATCACGTTGTCCTGCTCGGCGATAAAAATCACCCTGAGATAAAGGGAATTTTGGGACACATTGCCGACATTGACAACGCTGAAGTCATTGCAAACGAAGATGAAGCCGGAAACGTAAAATTTAAAACGAAAATCGCGTTAATCTCACAGACAACACAGCGTGAGGAAAAATTCGCGAACGTTGCGGGGATTTTAGCGCGAAAATGTTCGCAGCTGCATGTCTGCAACACGATATGCAAAGCTACCGGAGAACGGCAGGACGCGGTTAAAAAACTCGTGGAAGACCATAAAGTCGATGGCGTTGTCCTGATAGGCGGACGTGCAAGCGCAAACACAGGCAAACTGCGCGACATCATAAAATCTTATAACATTGAAGTCCTTTGGATTGAGGACGAAAACGAAATTGAATCAAATTTGGAATGGTTCAAAAATAAAAATACGATTGGTATTGCCGCCGGAGCGAGTACACCGGAATGGCTTATCGATAAAATAAAAATGCAAGTAGGAGTTAGGAGTTAGAAGTCAGGAAGTATGAGAAAAGTAAAAATGAAAAACTTCCTACTTCCAGCTTTCTATTTCCTAACTAAAATTCAGGGGGTATCCATCAATAATGGATCAGCAGGAAGTATTTGAGCAGCAGCAGGAAGCACAGCCCGTTCAGAACGAACAGGCACAGGCACAGACAGAAGAGCGCGAACCGGAAACAATGCAGGAAGCTCTTGACCAGTACGGCGATAACGTACATTTAAGACGCGGCGAAACGAAAATCGGCACGGTCATCAGCAAAAATGACAACGGTTTCCTTGTTGATATAGGTTTCAAGTGCGAAGGTCTTCTCCCGATGAAAGAATACACGAATCGTTCTCTCGTCGAAACAGACCCCGAACCGAAACCCGGCGATCAAATTGAAGTTGAAGTTGTCAGCGTAAGAGACGGCGAAGAAGCACAGCTGTTGCTCAGCCGCTGGAGAAGCGAATTTGAAAAACGCTGGGCAAAACTCGAAGAACTTGCGGCGGCAGATCCTGTTATGACTGTCAAAGGCATAAGCAAAGTTAAAGGCGGTCTTATGGTCGAATGTTGCGGGCTTGAAGGCTTTATTCCGATCTCTCATTTGACAATGGCAGGCAAGGGCGCGAATCCTTCAAATTTTGTCGGACAGAATATCAAAGTCAAGTTGCTTGACCACGACAAACGCAAACATCGTCTTGTATTTTCACGCCGTGAACTTCTCGAAGATGCCGAAAACGCACGCAAAGCACAATTCTACGACCGTGTCCATGAAGGCGATGTTGTTGAAGGTGAAGTCAGCAGCCTTACAGATTTCGGAGTTTTTGTAAATCTCGGCGAGATGGACGGACTTGTTCATTTAACAGAAATAACATGGAAACGTAGCTTCAAGCTCCGCGACATGTTCAAGAAGGGCGATAAGGTTACCGTCAAAGTTACCGGCATCGACAAAGAGAAAGACAGAATTTCCCTCAGCATCAAACAGATTGAAGGCAATCCGTGGGACACCGTAAGCGAAAAGATTCACAAAGGCGATGTGTTTAAAGGCACTGTAACGAATCTGACCGACTTCGGCGCATTCGTTGAGATTGAACCCGGCATCGAAGGTCTTGTACATGTCGGCGATATAAGCTGGGCAAGAATCAAAAAGCCGCGCGATGTTCTCAAAAAAGGTCAGGAAATTGACGTTGTTGTCCTCGACATCGACACAGAGAAAAAACGAATCAGCCTTGGAAGCAAACAGCTTCACGATCCTTGGAACGATGCCGATAAACGTTATCTGCCCGGACAGGACATAAAAGTCAAGGTTGTGAGACTTGCAGACTTCGGCGCATTCGTTGAAGTTGAAGAAGGCGTTGAAGCTTTGATTCACATTTCACAGCTCAGCCGCAAACGCGTTGAAAAACCTGCGGACGTTCTCAAAGAGGGCGATGAGGTTGTAACGAGAGTTCTTGAAGTCAACCCCGAACAGCGCAGAATGAGACTTTCTCTTTCGGCACTTGAGCCTGAGCCGGAGCCAGAACCTGTTGCTGTCGAAGAAGAAAAAGAGAAAGAGCAGCGCAGACCTGAGCAGAAGCCCGAACGTCAGGAACGCGGAGAACGTTCAGAACGCCGTGAACGCAAAGGCAAATCACGCGCCAGAGCAATTAAAGAATCCGGCGGCTATGAAGATGACGGAGAGATGCTTGAGTATAATCCGTTCGCTGAAGCTTTCAAGGGTGCGGACTGGAACAACTGAACCCGAACGAAAAATTAAAATCAAAAAGCAGAGATCAGGGGATAAAAAAGCTCCCCTGATTTTTTCTTTTTTTAAAATTTTTTAAATTTTTTAATTTTTTTAAATTTTATCCCTA
>CAJODX010000129.1:0-3024 GCA_905233295.1 uncultured Synergistales bacterium
TTATTTTTATATTATCATATACTATAAAACAAGTGAAAGAATTAAATACCTGATTTTTTTATTTTTTATCTTTCTTAATGAACAGCCACGCCTGCCAAACACCGAACCCGGTTATCAAAGGAATGACACAGAGCGAAATTAAGAGCGGCGCATTTTTCTCGATAAGTTTGTTTGCGCACCAGACACTCAGGAACGCATAGCCTGCAACGACAAGTCCCGCAGATAAAACTTTTCCGAACAAAAATACGTCGCGAAAATTTTTTAAATCAAATTTTTTCATTTATTTTTTGAAAAAGCTGCTGCCCTTCGCGTACATTTCTCTTAATTTCGGCTTTTCGATTTTTCCTGTCGGGTTTCTCGGAACATCGGCGAAAATTATTTTTCTTGGGCGTTTATATCGCGGCAGTGCAAGACAAAATCTGTCGATTTCATCGGCGGTGCATTCCATTCCTTTTTTAACCTGAATTATCGCAGCCGGAATTTCGCCGAGCCTCGGTTCAGGCAAGCCTATAACAGCAACATCGTGAACCTTCGGGTGAGCGGCAAGGAAATTTTCAATCTGGACAGGATAAATGTTTTCGCCGCCCATGATTACAACGTCTTTCTTTCGGTCAACGAGCCATACAAAACCGTCTTCGTCCATCATTGCCATATCACCAGTAAAGAGCCAGCCGTCTTTGATGGTTTCAGCCGTTGCTTCTGGATTGTGATAGTAGCAGAGCATTACGCCGGGACCTTGAACGCACAGTTCGCCCGTTTCACCCTGTTTGACTTCTTCGCCTTTTTCATCAACGATTTTTAATTTCCAGCCGTAACCGGGAATGCCTATCGCGCCGACTTTGTTAATATTATCAAGTCCAAGATGAACGCACCCCGGACCGGTTGACTCTGAAAGCCCGTAGTTTGTGTCGTATTTATGCTCCGGGAAATAGTCGAGCCAGTGTTTTATTAATGAAGGCGGAACAGGCTGCGCTCCGATGTGCATTAAACGCCACTGCGAAAGATGACGTCCCGCGAGTTTCAATTCACCTCGGTCAAGAGCCGTCAAAATATCCTGACACCATGGAACTAAAAGCCAGACTATCGTACAATGTTCCCATGATACAACATCTAAAATTGCTTTCGGTGAAGTTCCTTTGAGAATAACGGCGCGGCTTCCAGTGTAAAGAGAGCCGAACCAGTGCATTTTTGCTCCCGTATGATAAAGAGGCGGTATGCAGAGAAAAACATCTTCATGCGTTGTCTGATGATGAACGGCTTCCATTCGTGCCGACTGCATGAGTGCCACATGGTTGTGCAAAATTGCTTTCGGAAATCCTGTTGTGCCTGACGAAAAATAAATCGCGGCTTCATCATTCTGGTCAACGAAAATTTTGGGCGGCACTGACGAACAGTTGTTCACAGCTTCGTTGTAACTTTCAGCAAAAGTCGGGCAGTTTGTTCCGACAAAAAACAACAAATATTTTTCACCGAGCGCAAGGACGGTATTTTCAACTCTGCCGGTGAACTCCGGACCGAAAAATAAAATATCAACATCGGCAAGCTTGACGCAGTATTCAATCTCTTCTGACGAGTATCGGAAATTCAAAGGCACTGCGATTGCTCCGATTTTTAAAATTCCAAAATAAATCGGCAGCCATTCGAGACAGTTCATTAATAAAATCGCGACTTTCTGACCTTTTTTAACGCCGCGTGAAAGAAGAAGATTTGCGACTCTGTTGGCTTTTTCATCAAAGACAGACCATGTTATCTCGCGTCTGTAAGGTTTGGAAGATGTGGGCTGAATTAAATCATATTCTTTCCAGGTGAGGCGCAGGGGTTCTTGAATTTCGGGATTAATCTCAACGAGCGCGACTTCTTCGCCGTAGAGTTTTGCATTTCGCTCCAGTAAATCTGTAATGGGCATATTAAAAATCCTTTCTGAAAACTTTGCGAAAGATACGCTAAAAATTTTTTCCTGTCAAGCTTCACAGGAACGGAGATTTTAATCTTTAATTGAATCAGACCTGAACGTTCCCATTCGTTTAATTTTTCTTCAGGGAAAGGCACTGACGCTGAAATGTTTGAAGCTTTCATTTTTCCGCGCTTGCCCATCGTTTTTATAAATTTGACGGGCTGACCTTCTGCTGAGGGTGAACATTCAAGGAATACAGCAAGTGCCGGATCAATGACATCTTCCTCTTCAAACCTGTAAAGTTTGTTGCCTTTGACCCTGATTTCGCCGTGAGGAATTTCCTCGTAGCGTCTGAAATATTCAATTTCGCCTTCATCGTAAACTGTCTGGAGAATATCGACTTTAAGAACATCATCGGGAAGTTTCGGAGCGATATTGCCTTTTTCACGCACATCATCTGCAACTGCACCGTGTTGATTCGTTCCGATTTTGAAAACGACGTTGATGTCAGGTTTTGTGTTTTTATCCGTTAAACTTAAAAGTTTGTATCGAAGAGCTTCATCTGTAACCTGATTTATATGAACGAAAATTCTTTCGCCGTCGTTCAGTAGAATGCCGGTCTTTTTCACGTCAGGAGATTCGATGAATCCCCAACCTTGCTTCGACAACGCCTTCAAACTCGCGGTCTGAAATATTTTCCGGCAAAAACACGGGGATTTTTTTCTCTTCAGTTTCAACTTTAACTTCAGGTTCAGACTTTTCGTTTTTTTCGGAAGTCTCAGTTTCTTCAATTTTTATATTTTCTTCGGCTTCGGGTGCAGGAGTTTCTTTTTTTATTTCTTTATTTTCAGATTTTTCGTTTTGAGAATTTTTCACAGATTCAACAGCGGGAGCTACGTTGTTTTTTATTTCCGGCTCTTGAACCTGAATAAATTTCGGGCGCGATAACCTGTTCGATTTTTTCAAAGGTCTGACACCGAGTACAGCCGAACACGCCCAGACTTCTTCGCCCAATACGATGTGATCATCTTCGCAGCTTATGAGCGTTCCTGATGTTCGAGGTGCATCTGGAACTAAAAAAACTTCTACCTGTCTGCCGACAAACTGTTCAAAAATTTTTTTATCCAAAA
>CAJODX010000129.1:3058-6021 GCA_905233295.1 uncultured Synergistales bacterium
TATTATATTATTTTAAATTTTTCGTTCTTGTCTTTTGCCAGAGTGAAATATACTGTTCATTCAGAAAAGTCGGGTAATCAACTCCTTCTGCAGGTCTTCCCCAATGAAACGTATCTGAACGCTCTGACAAATATTTTCGCAAAAAATTCGGAATATCATCGTCAAAAACCGTGATAATATTCTTTGATTTCATTTCATCAAGATACTCGCGCAGTCCTGAAAAATTTGCCTTACGCCAGCGTTCGGAAATTTCTTTGTCGGGACGTTCGATCTTACAGCCGGCAGCTTGTAGCAAAATTCCGCACGAGCCGCTCATATCGCATACTGTAACATCTTTCAGAACCTGACCGACAAGCGCAGCTCCTGACAGCCTCGCCTGAAATTCAGCAAGCCTCCTCTGATAATACGGATAATTTGACGAGTCCCATTCTGAAAGAACAGTTAAAATTTTTTGCGCGACAAATGGAATCACCGAAGGGTCAATCAAGAGCGAAGGGTCAACAGGAAACTCTGAATACAAACATCTCACATTGAATTTTTCAAGTCCTTTAATGCTCTTTGCCTCTTTTTCATCGAGTGCGATGATTTTTGAATCCTCGGCAAGCTCACGCAGAATTTTTCCGCGTTCAGACGTTATTAAATCGCCGTTTGAGTTCCAGATTTTTATGGGAATGACACTGACTTCAGAGCCGCCTATGAAAGATGCGAGCAGAGCAAGCCACATATCAGTAACAACAATGTTTAATTTTTCATTCTTTTCCTGACTGAAGACAGCTCCGCCCGAAATAAAAATTATTAAAACCGCAGCGATAATTTTATTTTTAATCATCGCCGAATTTTGCTTTTAAATCATTCAGCACAAGCTTTGCAACTTTATGTTCCGCCCCGCGCCGCGTCCTGTCTTTTTCGATATGCTCAAAACCGTTCATGTAAAGTCTTACGGTGAACTCAGGCGCATGCGAAGGACCTGTAACCTTGAGAAGCTCATATTTCGGCAGCGGCAGATGACGAGCCTGAAGCCACAGCTGAAGCATTGTCTTTGGATTGTGTTCAGCTTCCTGTTCTTCGGCGTCTTGAAGGAAAAATTTTTTAATGACTTTTTCCGCTGATGCTACACCGCCGTCAAGGACAATCGCGCCTAAAATAGACTCCACAGCGTCCGCACACATCGAATGAGGAAGCTCACCCTTTATCGAATGCCCGTGCAGTAAAAGATACGGAATGTTCAATAACTCTGCACGTTTGTAAAGAGAGTCGCTCTTGACAAGCTCTGAACGCATGTGAGTAAGCTCGCCTTCATTTGCATTAGGATACATTCTGAATAATGCGTGCGCCGTTACGAAACTCAAAATAGAATCGCCTAAAAATTCGAGACGTTCGTTATTATGAAAAAGTCCGTTTTCACCCGAATATGACGAGTGTGTCAGAGCCTCTTCAAGCAAATATCTGTTTTTAAATTCATAACCGAGATTTTCTTCGAGGACTTTCAGAGCTTTTTCGTCAAAGACAGCCTTTTCTTCGTGCGATCCAAATTCTTCACTAAATCCCGGCATATCTTTCAAATGCTAAAACGCCGTTATGACCTCCGAAGCCGAAGCTGTTTACGAGCAGTCTGTCAACTTTTCTGTCAACGCCCCTGCCCGTTGAGATATTAACATCGCACTCAGGGTCAGGTGTTTCGTAATTCAATGTAGGATGAATGTAATTTTCCTCAATAGCCTGCATTGACGCTATGACTTCAAGACCGCCCGCCGCACCAAGACAATGTCCGATCATGCTCTTTGTCGATGTTACGGTGATGTTCTTTGCATTTTCGCCAAAAACGCGATTAATCATTCCGGCTTCCATTTTGTCGTTAAGCCCCGTCGAAGTTCCGTGAGCGTTGATGTAATCGACCTGAGATTTGTCCCAGCCCGACATTTTCACGGCTTTTTCGGTTGCGAATGCCGCACCTTTTGCTTCAGGATCCGGTGCTGTGATATGTCCCGCATCGCAGGAAGTCCCGTAGCCGGTGAACTCGGCGTAAATGTGCGCACCGCGTGCCAGTGCATGTTCAAGCTCTTCAAGGACAACAACGCCTGCGCCTTCTCCCATAACGAAGCCGTCTCTGTCTTTGTCAAAAGGTCTGCTTGCGTGTGCCGGATCATCGTTGCGTGTTGAAAGGGCTTTCATTGAGGCAAAACCCGCAATGCTGATTGCACGTAAAGCCGCTTCAGTTCCTCCTGCTATGATAACATCAGCATCATCGCGTACAATGGCGTGATATGCTTCGCCCATACTGTGCAAAGATGTCGCGCATGCCGTTACAACACATAAATTCGGACCTTTCGCTCCCAAGACGATAGCAACATAAGCCGTTGACATGTTGCTGATCATCATCGGAATGAAATACGGGCTGACACGTTTCGAGCCTTTTTCCATCATTAATTTGAAATTGTTGAAAGATGTTTCAATGCCGCCCTGACCTGTGCCGATATACACTCCGAATTTATATGGATCAAGACTTGAAATGTCGAGTTTTGAATCTTCGACAGCGAGTTTTGCCGCAGCAACAGCGAAATGAATTGCTCTGTCCGAACGTTTTGCCTCTTTGCCGGGCATGTATGCTGAAGGGTCAAAATCTTTTATTTCTGCGCCGAATGTAACGGGGCAGTCGCCTAAATCGAAAGTTGTGATAGAGCCTATCCCGTTTTTTCCGTCGCGTAGAGCCTGCCAGTAATCTTTTTTACCAAGAGCTATTGGACTTACAGGTCCTAAGCCTGTTACAACTACTCTGCGTTTTTTATCATTCAAAATTTTTCATCTCCCTAAAAACAAATTAAAATAAATAAAATAAAAGCGACCGTAAAGCCCCTTGCTTTAATCGCAAGGATTTAAAATTTTAGCACGTTCTGATAAAACTAAAAAATATCGCCGTTCTTTATCCTTAAACCTCTGAGCCATTCAGAGCCGGAAGTCCTTTT
>CAJODX010000130.1 GCA_905233295.1 uncultured Synergistales bacterium
GCCTTTCATAAAAAATCCTCCCTCTGATTAAGAATCTGTGAAATATTTAATAATTATATAATAAAGCTTGATTTAGTTTTTTGAAAAATTTCATTGAATTAAATGTTCCCACGCAGAATCGTTCAAGCTTATGTTAGTCATAATTTCTCACCACAACTTCATCAACATCTCCGCGCTTGCTCCCGATGGAGTTAATTGCTCGTTTAGCCTGTACAACTGTGATATTGTATTCTCTGTATTGTTCCATAATGAACGGCGTGGCAGAATTTGACAGCATGAATTTGATACCGCGCCTGTGCAACTCATCGCAACTTTCACGTAGCCTTATCTGCTCCTCTCTAGGGAAACCGCCTTTTGAATAACCGGTAAAGCTGGAAGTTTCAGAAACAGGGTCATAAGGCGGATCAAGATATACAAACGTACCTTTTTTTATTTCTGACAATACCTCTGCATAATCCATAGAAGAAAAATGAATCGTTGCTTTATTAAAATACGAGCTTACCGCACGCAAAACAGGTTCATTCACTATGTTGGGATTGCGATAATTACCGAAAGGCGAATTAAACTCACCTGCGTTGTTCACACGGTAAAGACCGTTATAACACGTTTTGTTTAAGTAAAGAATACGTGCTGCTTTCTCAACTTCCGACAGAGAACTGTACTTTTCTTTATTTCTGTCCCAGTCGCGAACAGAATAAAAAAAATCAGATTCATTCTTATATTTTTTTAATTCCCCGATCAATTTGTCCACGCTATCTCTTATGGTTGTATAAACACATATTAAATCTTTGTTAATGTCATTCACCTGAGCCGTGTCGGGCTGTAGATGAAACAGCAACGCGCCGCCGCCCACAAAAGGTTCGCAATAAGATGTTATTCGTTTGGGCAATAGCGGTAAAAAAGTTTCAATCAGTTGTCTTTTTCCGCCCACCCATTTTAAAACAGGTGCAACCAGTTTGTTTTTCTTCATAGTAGAGCTGCCTTATCGTTTGCTTTTCCCGAAAAATTTTTCAATGCCGACATTAAAATCTTCGGGAATATATTTGTAAATCAAAATATAAAGCGCACTGCTCAGCCTGTTCAGAACATGAATTATTTCATAGGGATCTTCATCATTAAAGGCTCTGCACGCACACAACTCGGTTTCACGAACAAGAGTTCTCAAAAAATTTATTTCCGAAGCTTCCCGCCCCATTCTAAAATTAAAAAATAAATGTCCTTTGCCGTAAAATTTTTTCGGGTTGTGCGAACGTTCGTGAATTTCATCTTCATCAAGACCCCACAGCCTGAGAGTTTTTCCGAAATTTTTTTCACACGCCTCGCAAGCCTGAAGATTCGTTATTACATCACGGACTTCTTCGAGGTCGTTTATAAATTCTTCGTTGTCCGAATGCGACTGAAAAAAAATTATCTGCGCGTTCAGGCTGTCGAGATTTCCGCGCAGTTCAATTCTTAAATCAGATTTCGCAACAGATTCAAGAGAGTTCAGACTTGTCTTTATCATTTTACACGTTGAAACGGACGCAGGTTTTGACGATTCATAAGGCTTCGTGTCCGTGGACTGTTATCGGCTTCAACGGGCACAGGCTGTGAATGTTCGGGCAGTTCGCGCTGGATTTCGCGTATTCTTTCTATTAAAAGATTCACGATGAGTTGGTCTTCTTCCTGAGCCGTCAGAATTTTTTCTTCATTCACGTTTTTGTCGTATGAATGCGAAAGAGCCAAAGAAAGTTTTGCACACGCAGGTCCTATGAGTTCATACAAAACGCTCGATGCGAGAATGACCGTTCTCAGTGCGCTGCCGGTAGCACCTCCGAGTGTACGCGCTCCGAGTTCTGCAAGCCCTATTGCAACACCTGCCTGAGGTATCAATGCCAAGCCTAAATAATTCCGAACGAGTTTATTTTTATGCGTCATCAGGCAGCCTATGAAAGCTCCCGCGTATTTGCCGGCTATTCTGACGAGAAAATACACAATGCCTAACGTTAATAAAGATGTTTCGCCTTCATTGCCGCCGCCGGTCAGCGCATCAAGTTCAAAACAAACTCCCGAACGGACGAAAAATAAAAGCAAAATCGGAGGACTGAAATAATTCAGCTGTTTAAATAATTTATCATCGTCAGTAATATTTATGTAAACCGTTGACATGAACATACAGCCTAACAGCGGCGAAACTCCGAGCATTTCGCATATTCCGCAGAAAGCGAACAAAATCGCAACCGAAATTATTAATCTGTTGTCTGTCGAACGGTTCGGCGGCAAAAGAATTTTCAAAAAAACTCCGAGCATTGCGCCGATAAAAACGCTGGCAAAATTTATGAGAACAGGCGAAATTATATTTTTTAACTCAAAGCCTGAGCCTGACGCTGAACTCGCAAGGGCAACCGAAATCGCTATGCTGTAAGCTATCAGCCCTACAACATCATCAAGAGCTACAACCTGCAACAATGTATTCACGAAATCGCCGTGAGCGCCTGTCTGCCTTATCGTCATCATTGTCGAAGCCGGAGCCGTCGCAGATGCAAGAGCAGCAAGAACCGTTGAAAACGCCAGATCCATTTTCAAAATATAAAACGCCGCTATAAAAACAAATATTGAAGCCACGCAAGCCTCAAGCACCGTTATGATTAAAACTTTCATGCCGTTGCCTCTGAGCGAATTTAATCTGAAAAACTGTCCGGTGCTGAAAGCTATGAACGCGAGCGCAATATTCGGAAGAAACGCTGTGTTGTCAGCTACTGTGTCGGATACGAGATTAAGACAGTAAGGTCCGATTAAAATTCCTGTAATGATATAGGCTGTAACGTTGGGAAGTTTCAGTCTTTTTGTTATTCGTGTCAATGCAAAACCGAACAGAAGCATCAGAGCAACTGTCAAAATCCCTCCGCTGGCGGACGCTCCGGCGTGAAGATAATCAACCAACCGAGCAAACAACTTTATTCTCTCCTTTCTTTTTATAGTTTGCACATGTTATTAACTTAAAAAATAAAATATACCCCTCTGATGCAGAAGGGGCAGAGTAATTAATATATTGCGTTATTTTAGCATTTTTTTTTGCCCGCGCATTGTATTTATTACTTAATTTTTTAAATGTAAAATAAAAAAAAATTTTTTTTGGTAAAATCTTAATTCATATCGGCAAAAAACAGAAAATTTTTTATCGAAAGGAGAAAATTTTTCGTGGCATATTATTACAATGAACCTTCGCATACATTCTCTGAGTATCTGTTAATCCCGACATACTCATCAGAAAACTGCGTACCCTCGAACGTCTCTTTAAAAACTCCGCTCTGCAAATTCAAAAAAGGCGAAGAGGCTTCGCTGTCGATCAACATTCCTTTAATTTCAGCCTGTATGCAGTCTGTTTCAGATGACAGAATGGCAATAGCTCTTGCACGTGAAGGCGGAATAGCTTTCATTTACTGTTCGCAGCCCGTTGAAAAACAGGCGGAAATGATCGAGCGCGTTAAAAAATACAAAGCCGGATTTGTCGCAAATGACTCAGCCATAAGCCCGGATCAGACGCTTAAGGATATTTTAAAATTAAAAGAACAGACAGGACACACGACAGT
>CAJODX010000131.1 GCA_905233295.1 uncultured Synergistales bacterium
TTGAAACGCTTAACGAACTTTCTGACGAGGAAAAATACGAAAACGAAGACGAGGATATGTTAAGACTATAACGGAACAAAAAAACTCCATTTTCTGCAAAGAGAACGGAGTTTTTTATTTTATTCATAGTCGATTCGTTCGATTTTGAAAATCACAGGTCGCGTTCCGTCCGAACAGCACGCTATCATTTCATTTTCTTTAGCCATCTCATTATTGAGCCGCCTTGCAGTCCCGTTCAGATATTTTCCTCAATCCACGTGCGCAATCCGTCAGCATCCTGAAAGCCGACCTGCCGCGAAACGACTTTGCCCTCTTTGAAAAGAATTAAATTCGGAATGCTCATAACGCGGAATTTTTTAGCAAGTTCAGCATTTTCGTCTGAGTCAGCCTTGAAAAATTCAACTTTGCCGGAAAATTCTTCCGAAAGTTCTTCAACTATCGGCGAAACGGCTTTGCATGGTCCGCACCATGTAGCGAATACGTCAAGCAGTGCAACCTTCGCAGCATCGAGTTCCGTTGTGTTGTTATCCGTTATAACTTTAACAGACATAATTTTTTTCTCCTTTTGATTTTATATGATGTGATCTTTACTGCGAAAAATAATATCAGATTAAATTCGCCGGCGCAATTAAAAAAACAGATCGGAAAAAATTCCCGACCCGTTTTCGATTTTGTTTTGTAAGAGTGTTTAATGTTTTTTGAAAAACGCAAATGCCAAAGCCGCGAATGTCGCCGCTCCGATAGCAATGTTGCAGCCGCCGCTTGAGCCGTTGAGAAAATTATTGTTTTCGGTCAACGTAATGACAGGCGTGTATTCTTTTCCAGCTTCCATAGGAGAGAACGCGATGACTTCAGTGTTTGAATCCTCTGGAACTTCCGAAATTATTTCTCCGTCCGCCATGAAAAACGTAGCGTTTGAAACTGTTTCAGCAACTTCGACATTCGCGGAATTTAAATCGGCAAGGCTGAAACCTGATGTCGTTTTTACAAGCATGTAGAGCGCGATTTTTGCTCCGGCTTTGTAACCGTTCAACGATACTGCGCCAAGAGGATATGTTCCTGCTACGGTTACACTTTGTGTCGGGAAAATCATTGCGTTGCTGCCTGTATTGCTCCCAAGTGNNNAGCGTTAGTTACATTTTCAGTTGCGCCGGTTGATGTTGTTCCTGTTGTGTTGACTGGGAAACTTGAAAGAAGACTGCCCAGTTTGGCTTTGATTTTATTCATTGCGTAGTCTGTTGAAAATCTCTCTTTTGCGGAGCTGCTTATCTCGCTGAACGTTGATTGCGTAATGGTCGTTGTCGGCGTTGTCGGCGTTGCAGAAGATTTCGGATACGTGTATGTCGTGCCGCCCGTCAAAGCTTGCGGTGATGTCGTTGATGAAACAGTCAGGCTGCCCGTTCCCAATACAACAGAGCCAAACGTTATCGGAATATTTTCCAGTTCATCGAATTCCACAATAGCTTTGTTTCTCTTTGTGATATTTTTTTCAATGTAACCGTCAAGCGCGGTATATTCGCCTCTATTAACTGTCGGATTGTCAAGCCACAGTTCTTTATCGCCCGATATTTTCAGTTTGCTGTTGATTTCAATACTATAATCATCAGTTGCAGTTCCGAACAGCCATGCCGCAGCGTATGATTTTAACGTGTTGCTTCTGTCGCTTTCTTTTATCTTGCCCGTGATTTTAATTCCGTTCGCTGTAATATCGACAGAAACATCATGGAATGTATAGAAATTGCCGTCTGATTTTACCTCGAAATTTTTGCCTGCAATCGCCTTATTAATGTCGCTCGAAAGAACCTTTACCGTAAACGCAAGGGAATTGACTTTTCGGAATTTAATATCTCTGCCGTGTGTTCCCCATTCAGATACAGGGTTAAGCTGAAGACCACTCACTCTGGCGGTTGCGGATTCAACGCGGCAGTTCACATTGCTAATATTACCTGCAACGCCGTTTGCTTCAACATAGGCTTCATTGATGAGACCTGTCGAATCAGGCTGACCCGAAACTGTCAAAGTAACTTTGCCAGACGTTATCTTTGGGACGTAATAGTCAAACAAATCGCCAATCGCATCGCCATAAGCCGGAGTGAAGGCGGAAACACTGAGCGCGGAAAACATGAGTAGAAACAAAAGTTTTTTCATAACAAACAAAAACCTCCCGTAAAAAATTTTTTATTGTTGTTTTTGCGTAAAGAAAAATAAGTAACTTGGATAATACTACCCCCCCAAAAAAGTCAAAAAAAAATTCAAAAAATAAATCAATCGCCAAAATCATTTTTTTGTGAGATAATTTCCCAATAATAAAATCCGTTTCAAAATTTCTCGCAGGTGGTCAACTTTTCGCCCGTCTGCTAAAAAACCGGAAAGGAGCTTTATAACGTAAATGATTCAAAGACTGCACAGAAGCGATCTCGGTAACTCGCTGAGAACGCTGATGGAAAACGATCCCGCCTTCCGTCCCGTAGCCTACTTTTCAATGGAGGTAGGACTTAAAGAGTCAATTCCGACATATTCCGGAGGTCTTGGCGTACTAGCGGGCGATATTCTAAAGAGTGCCGCTGACCTTGGTGTTCCTATGGCAGGAGTTACCCTCTTATATAAGAAGGGATATTTTGTTCAGGAATTTAATCAGGAAGACTGGCAGAAAGAAAAGCCCGTTGTATGGGATCCGTCAAAAGAAATGACTTTGCTTCCCAACACCGTTTCAATAACGATTCAGGGTCGCGAAATTCAAATTCGCGCATGGGTCTATGAGTGTATCGGCGCAACAGGATACCCTCTCCCGATTTATTTCCTTGACACGGACTTCGAGCCGAATCACCCCGATGACAGAAAACTTTGCTGGTATCTCTACGGCGGCGATAACCGTTACAGACTTTGTCAGGAATTTATTCTCGGAGTCGGCGGCTTACGAATGCTCCGCGCTCTTGGCTACATGAACATCGACACGTTCCATCTTAATGAAGGTCATGCAGGATTCTTAACTCTTGAGCTTATGCGTGAACTCGGCTACTATGACCCGGACAGAATCCGCGAGCAGGTTGTCTTCACAACTCACACGCCCGTTCCTGCCGGACACGACTATTTCGAGTTCGGAATGATTGATGATGTATTCCCGGCTGACGCAAAAGCCACGATTCACAGAATGCTTCCCGACAGACCCGGCGTTTCAATGACAGAACTCGGACTGCGTTACAGCCGCTATGTGAACGGAGTTGCGAAAAAACATGCTGAAGTCAGCAATGACATGTTCAAAATGGAAACTGTTGACTGGATCACGAACGGCATTCACCCGACAACATGGATAAGCTCGGGAATGAGAAAACTTTACAACAAACATATTCCGGGCTGGGAACTCGACCCGGGCAGACTTGTTCAGGCACTCACGATACCGAACGAAGAAGTCTGGGCGGCACATCAGGCTTCAAAGATGAGACTTTTTGCGCGTGTTCTCGAAACGAACGGCGTTCAGCTTGATCCTGATGTTTTAACGATAGGCTTTGCAAGACGCGCCGCGACTTACAAGAGAGCGGATTTGCTGCTGACTGATGTTGCCCGTCTGAAAAAAATCGCGGGGAATAAAAAAGTTCAGTTTATTTTTGCAGGAAAATCCCACCCGCATGATGACGGCGGCAAAAAACTCCTTCAGAGAATCCGCAAGGCTGCAAAAGAACTTGAAAACGATGTTGTGATAGTCTTCATCGACAACTACAACATGGAAATCGCGTCTCTTTTAACGCAGGGCGTTGACCTTTGGCTTAACACACCTGTAAGACCCAGAGAGGCGAGCGGAACATCGGGAATGAAATGCGCGATGAACGGCATAATGAATTTCAGCGTTCTTGACGGCTGGTGGATTGAAGGCTGGATTGAAGACGTAACAGGCTGGTCAATCGGTCCTGAACCCACGGAGACGAGTGCCAACGCACATTACGATGAAAATCTTGATGCGGTTGATCTCTACGAAAAACTTGAGACGAAAATCACGACAAATGGGTTGACATGATGAAACATACCATTGCTCTCGATGCGAGTTTCTTCAACACCCACAGGGTTGTAAGAGAATATGCGTCAAAGGCATACTCGATCGACTTCAGAGGTATGTAGCAAAAACAGGCAGGAACAAGACAGCAGGAAAATTTTTATTAATTTTTATTTTTTCTGAAGCCTGTCTTGTGATTCCTGCTTAATAAAAATCGAAAGGAATGTAGTTTATTCATAATGGCAGTAAAAAATAGCAGTAATGCTTTGAAAGTGTTATTCGTTACGACAGAGCTTGCTCCGTTTTCAAAAGTCGGAGGGCTCGGCGATGTCGCGGGATCTTTGCCTAAGGCTTTGAGTCAGGCTGGTGTTGATGTTCGCGTTATAACTCCGGCGTGGCCAGGAGTTCTTGAAAAAGTTGAAGCCGCAGGACTTAAGACTACGACGGTAAGAGCAAAGGTTTACGCAGCTTACGACTGGCGGATTCATTCTGCGAACATTATCAAGGCCGATGTAAACGGCGTTACGACATATTTCCTCAAATCCGAAGATTACGCAGGCGATATGTATCCCAACCAGCTGAATTTCTGGACGGCTTCACCGTTCGCGATTTTCTGTATGCAGGCACTGGAACTTAAAGACGCTGTAAACTGGACACCTGACATTTATCACTGCCACGACTGGACATCAGCTTTCCTGCCGTGTGCTCTTGCGTGGCACAGGCATTATCGCCAGACCGGCGAAAAAAGCATTATGACTCTTCACAATGTTGCCTATCAGGGAGTTTTCGAGCCGTATCCTTTCCTTGATGCGTCAGGTCTTGAGCCTTGGAGCTTTAATTCTTCAACAATGGAATTTTACGGACAGGTGAACCTGTTAAAGGGCGGAATAGTTGCAGCTACGGCTGTCAGCACTGTATCGCCAACATACGCAGCCGAGATTCAGACTTATGAGTCAACCCGCGAGCTTTCAGGAATTTTATATCAGCAGAGAAGCAAGCTTCACGGCATCATCAACGGACTTGACACAAAATTCTGGAATCCTGAGGAAGACAAAGCTATTCCGGCAAAATTCAGCACAAAAGACCTCAAGGGCAAAGCTTCATGCAAAAAGGCTTTATTACAGCGTGCAGGTCTTGAGCCCGAAACGAACGCGCCTGTTATCGTGTGCGTAAGCCGCCTTGTCGAACAGAAGGGTTTCGATATGGTCTTTAACGCAGCAGCTCAGATTGCCGAAACGGGAGCAAAATTATTGATTCTCGGTAGCGGTCAGGACTGGATCGAAAACGGAATTGCGCATGCGGCTGAAATGTATCCGAACAGCATAAAATTGTTCAAGGGCTATGACGAGCCTCTGTCGCATCTTCTCTATGCCGGCGGAGATATTTTCTTAATGCCTTCTGTGTTCGAGCCTTGCGGACTTTCTCAGATGATTTCAATGAGATACGGCACTGTACCTGTAGTGCGTGAAGTCGGCGGCTTGAAAGACACAGTCTTTGACGTTGACAGACCTGAAGGCGGCAACGGATTCACATTCCTGACCTGCGATGTTGACGGAATGATGTGGGCATTACGCCGCGCTGTTGACCGTTACAACAACGACAAAGACGCTTGGAAAAAAATAATGCTCGAAGGTATGCGCGAAGATTTCACATGGGATAAATCAGCCGGTCTTTATAAAGAAATGTACGAGGATTTAATTCAATGAAAAACAGTTAGAACTCAGGAGCAGGGAGCAGAGAATAAAAAATTTTCTGTTCCTCGGTTTCTGAGTTCTAATTAAAAAATAAAAGGAGGTAAGTTTTCTATGTATTCAGGCAAACACGGAAGGGTTCTGGGGATAGTTCTAGCCGGAGGAAAAGGCGAAAGACTTATGCCCCTGACACGTTATCGCGCAAAGCCTGCCGTTTACTTCGCCGCAAAATATCGTATCATTGACTTCGCACTTTCCAATTTAATTAACAGCGGTATCTATTCAGTTTACGTTCTTACTCAGTTCAAGAGCCAGTCTCTCAGCGAACATATTGAACGCGGCTGGCAGTTTGGCGGAGCAATGAGAGGACGCGACTTTTTTGTAACGACGATTCCTGCTCAGATGTGGAGCGGCGAACACTGGTTTCAGGGTACTGCGGACGCTGTTTATCAGGCTTTGCACATGATAACGCGTTACAGAGCCGACAGAGTTTGTATTTTCGCTGCCGACCACATTTATAAAATGGACGTTGACCAGATGATCGCATGGCATATGGCACAGCACGCCGATGTTACGATTGCGGCAAACGTTGTTCCTGTTGAGGACGCGAATCAGTTCGGCTGTATCAGGACGGACGCGAAAGGCAGAATCCTTGAGTTTATGGAGAAGCCGAAGAATCCGCCCGAGATTCCTGACAAGCCCGGATATTCTTACGTTTCGATGGGCAACTACGTTTTTGAGCGCAAAGTTCTCGAAGAGTCGCTCACCGATGACGCAATGCAGGAATCCAGCCACGATTTCGGCAAAGACATTATCCCGAAGCTTGTTGCAGGCGGAATGAAAGTCTGCGCCTATGACTTTTCAACAAACATTCTCCCGCACCCGACAGCAGAGACTGAACTTGTTCACCAGTGGAGAACGGACAAACCTTACTGGCGCGATGTAGGAACTCTTCAGGCTTACTGGCAGGCTCACATGGAATTAATCGGACACGAATCTGAAATGACCCTTTACAACCCGATGTGGCCAATCAGGACGGTATCTTTCGGAGATCCCCCCTCGTACTGCTATCCCGACGACGGACACCCCTGCAACATCAACAGGGTCATGCTCTCGGAGGGCAGCAGGATTTTCGGCGCTAAC
>CAJODX010000132.1 GCA_905233295.1 uncultured Synergistales bacterium
CCAGAATCAGGAATATACACGGCGTACTCCGCGTCAGTGCTGAAAAGAGTACGCAGAAAAAATAAAAGATTCGAGTCCGGCGTTAATGAGCTTAAATCCGTTTCCTGATTAAACATGTTCACGAAATTTTTTCCGTTTCCATTAAAGCTCCGGCAAACTCGTCAGGCTCAAAATTATTCAAGTCTTCAGCACCCTCGCCAAGTCCGATGTAACGAACGGGAACTTTTAATTTTTTCGCGATTGAAAGCACAACTCCGCCTTTTGCAGTGTTGTCATATTTTGTCAGAATGATCGAAGACACAGGGATTATATTGTTAAAAGTTTCAGCCTGCGCAACTGAATTTTGACCTAAAACAGCATCAAGCACAAGAACAGTTTCAAGTCTTTCCGCTCCAGCCTCGCGTAAAAGAATCCTGTGAATTTTTTTCAGCTCTTCCATTAAATTATGTTTATCGTGAAGCCTTCCTGCGGTATCAACGATTAAAACATCAGCGCGTGAACTTTCGGCGGCTTTCCATGCGTCAAAAGCAACTGCGGCTGGATCGCTGCCCTGACCTTGAGCAACGACTCTGACTCCGCAGCGTTCGCCCCAGATTTTTAACTGTTCGACAGCGGCGGCTCTGAATGTATCCGCTGCAGCCATAACGACTTTTTTTCCTTGATTTTTGTACATCATTGCGAGTTTCCCTGCGGATGTAGTCTTTCCGCTTCCGTTCACTCCGATCATCAGCAGGACTAAAGGTTTTTTGCTGAAATCAAAATCTTTGCCCATGCCGCTGACGGAATTTAACTCGCCCGTGATTTTTTCAACGAAAATATTTTTTAATTCGCTAGGAGTTTTTATATTTTTGCTTTTTGCTTCGGCTTTGAGAAATTCCAAAATTTCTTCAGCGGTGTCAAGCCCAGTATCTCCGGCGATTAACTGTTCTTCGAGAGAGTCCCAGAAATCTGCGTCAAAATTTTTCGCGGAAAATAATTTTGAAATTCCTCCGCTCCATTTTTCACGAACACCTTTGAGACTGTTTTTTAATTTTGAAAATAACGCCATGATTTTATTTCACCGGAGTTTTTCTCATAAATATAAATTCATAGCCAAGCTGACCCGTTATACTGTCCTGCGTGCGGCGTGAACCTACAACCTGCCAGCCTTCTTTGCCGCGCTGTGCCATCCGTCCAGACAAATTTGAATCAAAAATAAAATCTATCGCGTATTCAAACGAAGGATTTGTTTCAGCGGGAACGGATTCGGAAAATCTCAAACCTGCGCCCATATCGGGAATACCGCCAGCGAATCTGTTGTTGAGCTGCATCAGCTGCCACGCAATAAAACCGCCGATTCCGAGCAGTGCGGCAAGCAACAGAGGCATTAAGATTCCGCCTGAGTTTAATGAAAATTTTTTGCTTTCTTTATCAGTTGCTTTGTCTTTATTTTTATTAATTTTTAATTTTCCGCTTACTTTTTCACGTAAACCCATTACTTTCTCCTTTTCTGCTTCTTCGGCGGGGTCAGGATTTATAAATCCTCCGTGCGAGGGCGAATTTTCATCAAATCCGTAATCAGGCTCGGGGATTTCCTCTTCCGGCTCATCATACGCGGGTATCGAAGCTGCTTCACTGAGTGCGCCGAGTGAATTTATATCAAAATCATCGCCGGTGTCATCATTGTCTTCAAAACTGCTTTCGGGGGAAATTTCTCCTGAAGCCGTTTCGTCAATTTCATCATTTAATAAACTCTGTTCGGGCATATCGTTTTTTTGTGATACCTCCATATCATTTTGGATTAAAGATTCTTCATTTTCATTTTCATTTTCAATTTCATTTTCTTCATTAAAAAGATCCGGCTCTGACATTGCTGCAAGGAGTTCGGGTGCTTCATCGAGCAGTGATGAAAAATCCGAATCTTCATCTTCATCTTCATCTTCATTTTCATTTTCTTTTTCTTTGTCAGCTTCAGCTTCGGCTTCATCAGAATTTTTAATTTCTTCTTCTGAAATTTCCGGCTCTGTTACATTTTCAGATTCTTCAGTTTCCGGCACAGGATTTTCAATTTCATTTTCTTCAAGTTCGCTGTTTTCTTCTTGGGTTTCAGCTTCTGAAGCTGAATTTTCTTCAGATTCAACGCTTTCGTTAATTTCAATTTCTTCTTCAGCAGGCTCGGGCTCAGGTTCATCGACAGGTTCGGGCAAAGGACCTTCATCGAAAGTCGCTTCAATTTCGATTTCTGGTTTTTCCGGCTCGTCTTCGGGTTGTGGAGTTGGAGTTGAAATTTCTTCGGGGTCAGCTTCATATTTTGACAAATCTATTTCTTCGGTCAAAAGTTCTTCGCGTGCAGGGAAAGACGAATCCTCCTCGGAATCCTGAGCAGAGTTATTCAACGGTGATTCAGAAATTGCTTCGGCGATGTTAGCGATTAATTTTTCCTCAGCTGACTGTTTTGACGGATCGCTCTTGACTTCGTTCAAAAAATCCTCAGGGATTTTGTAAGGTTCAGCAGGTTCACGGGATTCAAGAGACAGAGGACTGCCAGTCATTGCTTCAGCGATGTCCGCCATTAATTTATCTTCGGCGGTCTTTGTAGTCTCAGGCATTGTAACCGACACCGGCACAGATTCACCCTCTGTTTCAATGTCAGGCGTTTGAGGCTGAGCTTCAGGAATTTCTTCAGCGACATTTAAAACGACATCTGCGGATGGTGAAAACGTTTCTGTTTCGTCAAGATTTTCATTTTCTTCGGCGCTTATGACTGGAATATCAGGAAGCTCATTTTCCGTTTCGTTATCAGAAAATTCGTTTTCGTCTTCAGTTTCAGGTTCATTGTCTTCACTGATCAAAGGAATATCAGGGAGTTCGTGTTCATCTTCAGAAATT
>CAJODX010000133.1 GCA_905233295.1 uncultured Synergistales bacterium
TAGATTATTTAATTCAATGTTTAAAATTTTCATAATGAAAAATTATAAGACATAATTTGGAAACGTCGCAGGGCAACAGCATTTACTTTTCACTCTGGATATGAATCGCGAAAGAAAAAATCGTAAAGTTATTGAAAAATTTTTCTTCGTGAAATTTTATGAATGCTAAAAAATTTTTATATTCTTGTAGTGGCAAATGTAGTGGCAAAATTTTTTTTTTAATCGAAAAAATTTTGAAAAATTCCAATTGTAAACTTAGTCAGGTTTACAATTCATTTTCGTTGAGGTGCGAAAAAATCTGTTTTTAACCGAAAAACTCTGCAAATCTGACTATGCCTTTTCAGTCATTTTTCTCTCCCTGTGTGTTATTATACATGAAATGCAATTCATCTTCCGCTAAAAAACGGAGGTCTTCTTGCGCTTTATGAAAAAAATTTTCCCAACACTACATCGTTTTTTCTTTTTTTTCAGTAAATGCTGTGGCACTGTGAAACGTCGGCTTGCCGGTTCACATGATTAATATTTTCGTGTAAAATCTTATTTAATCAAAATCAAATTTTAATTTCATTTCAGAAGGAGGCTTTTTAATGGCCGGCAGTATAAGACACGGCGTTTCAACGCTGACCGACTATGACATATTCCTGTTCAAACAGGGAACGCATTATCATCTCTACGAAAAAATGGGCGCACAGAAATTCACTGACCCTGCGGACAATGCTGAAGGCGTTGCGTTTTCAGTATGGGCACCGAACGCTCAGGAAGTCAGCGTCATCGGAAACTTCAACGGCTGGGATCCCGGCGCACACCCTCTTGCTCCTCGCTGGGACGGTTCAGGAATCTGGGAAGGCTTTATCCCGGGGATTAATAAATGGGAACTTTATAAATTCCATATTAAAAATTCGCACGGCGAATACAAAGACAAAATGGATCCCTTCTCACGCGCTTTTGAACTTCCGCCGAGAACTTCATCAATCACGCACTGGCCGGAATACGAATGGCATGACGGCGAATGGCTCGCAAAACGCGGCGATGCTATGAATATGTCAGCACCTTTAAGTGTGTACGAAGTTCATATCGGTTCATGGCGCAGACACTGGGACGATGGACTTTCGCTCTCATACCGCGAAATGGCTGAAGAGCTTCCGGGATACTGCGAGGACATGGGCTTCAACGCCGTTGAATTTCTTCCCGTCATGGAACACCCGTTCTACGGCTCGTGGGGCTATCAGACTCTCGGATATTTTGCCCCGACCGCACGCTACGGAACTCCCGAAGATTTTATGTATCTTGTCGATGAACTTCACAAGAAAAATATCGCCGTTATTTTAGATTTTGTTCCGAGTCATTTCCCGACTGACGATTTCGGACTTGCACGTTATGACGGCACAGCCCTTTACGAACACGAAGACCCGCGCAAAGGCTATCATCCAGACTGGGGCAGCTACATTTTCAATTACGGACGCAACGAAGTTCGAAGCTATTTGATTTCATCGGCGGCGTTCTGGATTGACCAGTATCACGCTGACGGCTTGAGAATCGACGCGGTAGCCTCAATGCTCTATCTCGACTATTCACGCAGAGAAGGCGAATGGGTTCCGAACATTTACGGCGGACGAGAAAATCTCGAAGCTATCTCATTGCTGCGCGATATGAACAGCGAACTTTACGGACGTTTCGGAACGATTCAGACTATCGCGGAAGAAAGCACCGACTGGCCGATGGTAACGCGTCCTGTATTTTTGGGCGGTCTTGGCTTCGGAATGAAATGGAACATGGGCTGGATGCACGACACTCTTGAATACATGAGTCTCGATGCAATTTACAGAGCGTGGCATCAGAACCAGCTGACTTTCAGTATCTGGTACGCATTCAGCGAAAATTTCATGCTTCCGTTATCACACGATGAAGTCGTTCACGGCAAAGGCTCGTTAATCAACAAAATGTCGGGCGACTGGTGGCAGAAACGCGCGAATTTAAGACTTCTTTACGGCTACATGTGGGCGCACCCAGGCAAAAAATTATTGTTCATGGGCAGCGAGTTTGCTCAGGGTCTTGAATGGAATCACGACAGCGCGTGCGAATGGCATCTGCTTCAAAAAGACGAGTTCAAAGGCATTCAGAACTGGGTCAGAGATTTGAACAAGGCTCTGAAAGAATACAAGCCTCTTCACGAACTTGATTTTTCAAATGACGGCTTCCGCTGGATTGACTGTTCAGACTGGCACGACAGCGTTATTGTGTGGCTTCGCAAAGGCAAGAGCGATGAAGAATACATCCTTTGCGCCGCGAACTTCACGCCTGTTCCGAGATTCGGTTACAGAATAGGAGTTCCTCGCATGGGATTCTGGAAAGAGATTCTCAACAGCGACTCGACTGAATACGGCGGCGGCGGTGTCGGCAACTGCGGCGGCATGGAGTCCGAAGCTATTGAATGCCACAATCTTCCTTACTCGTTGCAACTCAGTCTTCCGCCTCTTGGCATCGTAATGTTCCATTACAACACGAAAAACGAAATTTAAGAAATTAAAAAAATTTTGAGTCAGGAATTAAAGCCCGACTCATTTTTTTGCGCTTTTTTGGTAAAAACTCAAGAAAACAGCGGCTTCCTTCCCTGCATGGGACTGATTTGCCGCTGTATTTTGTCGGTGAATTGTTTTGTTATTATAAATCATAAATTTTTATTAAATTCGGCATGAACACTCGCGACTTCAGTCGTGAGATGAAATGCCGCCGTAGACTTTAGTTTCTATAACTAATTGACTTTTTAAAAAAGT
>CAJODX010000134.1:0-2774 GCA_905233295.1 uncultured Synergistales bacterium
GTAAATCAACTCAAAGAGGAATTATCGCATATTTCCGATTTGAGTGCAAAATATGAGGCGAATAACTTTACGCCGAAAGAAGCCGCGATTGTCGATGAATACGAAGATTTAATTGACTGGCAAATGCAGTGTTTAGCGCGTAAGGAAGAAAAAGAAATCGCATTGAAAGCGCAAGTTAAAGCAGAGGCGGAAGAATTATTAAGTCTTTTCAATTTCAATGCGGATTATCTGCCTATGAGGCAAGGAATTGCGACAAATAAACTGTCAAAGGTCAGAGGGCACAAGAAAGACTTTGAATTTGACGAACTTTTGAAAAGCGGCAAAACGATTCAGAATGTCGAGGGTGATGTCATAACGGTGTTATTGGCGAATTATGCTGATAACAAACGCCTGAGAGCGTCAACGTATAAATTACTAATGGCACTCTTAATGGAGTTTACCGAAACGAACGCCAAAGACACGACAGTTACCTTGCCTTTGAAAAAATACATGGAATTGCGCGGACTAACGAACGAGGTCGCAGCGCGCCGTCAAGTCAACGAAGACTTAGAGATACTTTATAGCCTGTCATTGTCCATTACATACGGCGCAAAGCCGAAGAACGCACGAGAGCGGAAATCACGGCGTAATTACATGGACATGCGCTTAGTGATAAAAAAGGGCATAAAGAACAGCGTTATTTCCGCTACTTTCGCGCCTGATTTTTATGAGGTCTTAAAAAGTTATCAGCCTATGCCCGTTGCGAAAAAAATTCTCGCGCTCGATGATAAGAACCTGCCTCATGCGTTTTACTTTCTGAAATTCCTTTTGGAATATATGAACATGAATTATTTTAAGGCAAACAGACAAGTTATTTCAGTCGCTTCACTCTTGGCCAGCTCGCCGGAAATGCCGACACATGAGGAAATTCAGGAGAAAGACAGAGATTATAAAGGCAGAATTATCAAGCCGTTTGAAGATAACCTGAACGCCTTGCAGGATATGAATATCTTGACATGGCATTACGTTCAAGAGCCTGAAAAAAATGATTGGGACAGCTTCATCAAAGCAAAAATTTATTTCGAGCTTATGAACTATCCGAAGCGCAAAAGAAAGGAGATAACAAAAAAAACAGATAACAAGGCATGAACACAGAATTTTAGGCTTTTTGGCTTTTTCATAAAATTCGATGTCGCAAGGCTTTACGGATTTCGATACCTGAAATCCAGCAAAACGATACCTGAAATCCAGCAAAACGATACCTGAAATCCAGCAAAACGATACCTGAAATCCAGCAAGCCCAAAATTTTATTCAGTGTTTCCAACGGTTTATGAGGGGCAAAATCCGCTAAGAATGTCTAAGAATATTAGACATTCTAGGCGCACCTTTCGGACGCGCTTTTGAATGCGTCCGAGGTGCGGAAAAAAATGCCTGTAAGAAAAAAACGTGATTTTCTCCTTATAGGCACATAGAAGCCTCTAAATGGCGTTTTTAGAAATGGGTAATGTAATTAATCCTTTTTTATCGAAACATGGCCTTATTGACCATATAAGAGCGTGAAAAATGACAAAGCAAGAACGGAACATGATACGAGCATTGAGGAATTTATCTGCTTTAACGACTGCATTAATTTACGCCGTTGAAACAGGCAAGGACGAATTAGACCTCATGGAAAGTTTCAATGAGATTTTTCCTTTACAGGCAGAACAGAGAAAGGGTGAGAGACGTTAATAGAAGCCTCAAATTGAATTTTTTTGAACGTTGTTAGAGTGATTAATCATTTTTAAGTAATTTTTTGTTTATGAAAGGAATATGACGAAATGACACGTGAAGAAAGACAAGACGCGGAGCGTTATATCAGAGAACGCGCAAGGGCTGAGTATTTCAAGCCTGATAATACCGGCAAGGGTTATATTTGTCCGATATGCGGAAGCGGCAGCGGCATCCATGGCACGGGCATAACGACAAAAGACGGGATTCACTTCACCTGTTGGAGTCATGAGTGCTTCACGAATGCTGATATTTTTGAGATTATCGGCCAGCAGTACGGATTGGCGGATTTTAACGAGCAATTTAACAAGGCTTGTGAGATTTTCAGAATCGAGCCATGGACGAAGAAAGATGATGTCAAAGACTTAACGGAATTTTTCAGACAGGCCGCTGCGAATTTGAGCATGACGGATTATCACAGGGGAATAAGTCTTGAAACTTTGAAAAGGTTTAATGTCGGCTTTGTTCCTGAGTGGCGGTCGAGCGAAAATGCACCGGCAAGTCCGCGTCTGATTATTCCGAATGACGGCGGCGGTTATCTTGCAAGAGATACGAGAGCGAATTTAACAGACGCACAGAAGAAATATTCTAAGTTACACCCAAAAGGTTATCCTGTTGGCCTGTTTAATTCGGCGGCATTAAATCAGACTTCAAAGCCTGTGTTCATAGTAGAGGGCGAAATTGACGCACTCTCTATCATTGACGCAGGAGGAGAGGCGGTCGCGCTTTGCAGTGCTTCAAATACTGGAAAACTGATTGACGCTATAAAAGAACGAGCTGCCGAAATACCGCCGTTAATCATTCAGCTGGATAACGACACGGCAGGACATGACGCAGAAACGAAGCTGATTAAAGCCTTAAAAGACATGGAGTTTTTCTCTTATAGGCATTATCCTTTACCTGAAACGCATAAGGACGCTAACGAATTTCTTATGAATGACAAAGCGTCTTTCATTGAGTGGGTTAAATTAGGCATGGCCTTTGATTTTGAAGCTGAGAAAGCTGAGAATAAGAAGCAGTCATT